>JAMDDG010000334.1 GCA_023488865.1 Bacteroidota bacterium
TGACCTCTTTAACCTGGGGAGTCCGGATGGTGTGCGTCGGAAAAGTCTTGAAGGTATTGTTGACCGGCAGAATACTCTGAACATAGACTTTTGTTTTAGGCGATTGGGTGCGAATAATAGAAACAATTTTGCAGATATTGGCATAGACCGTATCCGGGGCAATGTTCTTAGACAAGTCATTGATCCCGATCAGCAGGAACACTTTGGCAGGCTTTACCCTGGTAACCTGGTACAACCGGAAAAGCACCCCTTCGGTGGTATCGCCGCTGATGCCCCTGTTTTTTACATGTGAATCCTTCAGTAATTCACTCCATTCTGAAAAATTGGTAATACTGTTCCCTAAAAAAATAACTTCGTTTTTTGTATCGGGAAGTATCTCGAACAGGGATTTGCGCTGGTCGTAAAAGGTCCCGAATTTGGATGCCTGCCCTAAGGAACAGAGGGAAATTGACAGGAATAAAATTGAAATTGAGAGACGCATGGTTGAGGAGTTTAAAGGGTTTATAATGCTTGAAGGGTTATCGGTCCCTGAAACCCCTTCATCTTTTATACAGCATGTAAAATGAACGCTTTTTATTGCTAAATTCATCTGTTTACTTCAGGACATACTCTGCACCAGGGGATGACTACTTTGTCAGTTCCCGTGCTTTAACTTTAACAATTTTCCCATTTCTCGAGATCACAAGTTCTGCGTCATCCTTTTGTTTGGATGACAATAAACGACTGTATGCCAATTCAAGTCCCTTGAGAATTTTTGTACGCAAATCCTTTACATTTTCTTTTGTCATGGCTTTACGATTTGATTGTAAATGATTTGATTGGGCCTCCCGAATTAATTTCACATAAGATTTCGTTGCTAAAGTCGTTTCAAATGCAAACTCAACATTATGGCTAATCAAATCCTTAATCCGGTTTAACATGATTCGACCGGCTTCTATCGCAACGTTTTCTGGTTGAAATGGCGATAATCCTTTTGCTATTTCATCAGCATTTACAAATTCCTTGCAATTAAGCATATCTGGTAATACCGAATAAGATGCAGTTGTCTTTCCTGCACCATTACACCCGGATATTACATAAAGATTCGCCATCTGCTATTTTTTATATAAAGATAGATTTTATTTGAATAAATCAAGCCAACGAGCCGTCATCCTGCATTGGCTTCACTCGTTTATATACCCCAGGCGCAGATTTCGTGCAACAGGGCTTTCTGTTGGGTTTTGGTCTTTTGTTATGAGGCTCATCTTTTTCTTCTTTATCACTTTTTGTCGTCACAAAAAGTAACCAAAAAAGACCTGACAAAAAGAACTCACTCCGCCTTCGGCTTCGCTCAAACAGCTTTTTGTCTCAAAGGAATGTTGTGTCTTACGCTTCGCGCTCTTTTATTATTAATGCAAAATACTTATAATCAGCCTTCTTTTTGACTACTTGCCGCCCTGAGGCAATGCTTAATGCATGGTTGCTAACGGCTGACGCTATGGCAAGTGCGGGAATAAATTGTTGCTCAACTGTCAGCCAGCACAAATGTATATAAAGAGTTCAAATGTTTCAACGAACACGCAAACCCGCATTTGCTATAGCGTTTGTTGTAACCAGTACTATTTTCTCGTCAAATAAAATCGTTCTTTGTCACTTGAGATGGAATAGTCAATAGTCCGTTTATCGTTAAAAGTCAATTGTAGATTCTTGTTAATATCTCTTGTGTACCATTTCCCAATGACTTTATCAGATTTCTCAACGACAACAGCTGTCGCCTCGTTTTTTAATGGATCGGAAGTTCTCTTCGTTTTGTACTCAATATTATAATAGTAACAAAATGTCGAATCGGCATTTAACTCTAATCGTGAAAATTCTTTATTCAGCCTTGTCGATGATAATATGAGAGTATCTTGATCAAAAACAGTTGCATCTGCCTGATTAAGTGTCAAATAATAGATATGTTTATTATTTGATGCGTTTTGGGACGTTAACAATGTAGTATTGTCCATTCGTAATTCTAATTTCTTATTATCTAAGAATATAACGGTATACTTATCAGTCTTTTCGCTATTTGTTATTTTAAGTTCTGCTAACTGATTGTCAAATCTATTAAAAGACCATTTAAAATTGTCTAAGGAAAAAAGCACAGTCCCTTTTTGCTCACTTTTTTTGCCGAAATTGGTTAAATAACCAGAGCCAACAATTAAAGTCTCATTATTTTTGAAACTCCATTTAGTAAAAGTACTATCAAGCATTTCTCTATTAAAAGTCAACGTCTCAAGAGAAGTGCCTGATTTTTTATTAATTAAGTACCAGTCACCATACAAATCGTTTTTATTAATTCCTTGTCCAAAAATACTTACAATACTACCAATGAACAATAATAGGCAAAAGAGATTCTTTTTCATGTTGTTTCTTTTTAATATGGTTGAGCGATATTGTCCGCCAAATGTATTGGTTACAACTCATTTATATCCTTCCCAAAGGTTATGATAGCCACCAACACTTTCGGGCTAAAAAAACCGTTGGGTCTATTACCTGTTAAAATCACCCTTACAACTTTTTGCTTTGCTAAATGGGAGCTTGAGCCCCGGGCGTTGCCCGAAATCCTTCTTAAACCGGCATTCCGGTCTATGCTACACTCAATAATTTGCGGAAAATGCTTTCAAAGTTTAGTTGTTCAGGTTGATTACGCTTCTAAATTAACAGATTATCCAATTGTAAGCAACAAAAGGGTGAAAGTTTTTTTCGCGGTAGTGGGGAAAAATTGTGCAAAGCCCCCCATGTTGCGGTTTGCAACCGCATTTTACCTATCCGTAATTGGAAATCGCGGCACCCGATAGCCTGATTAGCCGTAGCCTTCAGGCTACGGACATGAGCACCATCCATCCTGCATGGGCTTCAGCCCAAAATGGTCGCAAACGTTTTGGCTAAAGCCATTTCCGGGATAATCATTCAATCGACAACGCCATAAATGGCGTTGCTAATCAATTCTCTCCGGACCCTGTTTTTCCCAAAACCCCTGCTACCACTCGCCCCGCTGGATTTTTTGCCGTCCCGCTGGTCGGGAAACCCGTCATGTTAAAGATTTGGGCGTCCTGTTAAGTTTTTAGCCGTCCTGTTAAAGAAAATCGTCGTACTGTTAAGTTTTTTGGCGTCCTGTTAAGATTTTGACCGCCCTGTTGGTCCGGAAGCCGTCCTGTTAAGGAGGCCGCCCTCCTTTCGGGGGTTTCAGAGGGTTTAAAAAAAATTTTTATTCAAAATTCAGCAGCCAAAGCGGCACATTCGCAGCTCTTAAAAAAATGTGAAAATGTGAAAATGTGAAAATGTGAAAATGTGGAAATGTGAAAATTAAAAGGGAGTGGTACTTTCTGTCAGAATTATTATTTCAAGCCCATTGAACTACTTACCGGAGTCGCACAAAAACCCATTTCCACATTTCCACATTATCACATCAACTCATTATCACATCAACACATCAGCTCATTTTCACATTTCCCAATTTTCAAATTTTTTTCTCCATGTTGTTCAAATGCAAATCCAGCGCTTTGACTGAGATCTGTATCTCGAGGATAGATAGTCCGAGGGAGATAATCAGCAAAACAAGGGCGGCCCCAAAAACCCAGAATGCTTCGCTTTGATAGCCTGTATAGATCAAAAACATCGTTAACACGCACAAAAACAGGCTGCTTACGCCAAATATCTGCATGTTCTTCGTCAGATAGAGCCGTCGGCGCAAATTGGCAATCTGGCCCAAAAGTACCTCATCTTTGTTAAGCTGAAATTTGGCGTGCAAATCCCTGATCAGCGCGGCATAACTCAAAAAACGATTGGTGTAGGCCAGCAAGATCAACGAGATGGCCGAGAATAGGAGGGCGGGGGTGGTTAAAGTGAATTCGTTCATTGTTTAAGATATTAAAAAGACTGGGACGACTGGGACGAAGGGGACGAAGCTGGAAAAGTGAAAAGATCAAAAAAATTTAATCGGGTCAAATATTGACTTGTGCTCTCTCCTCGCCATACCCTCATCCCAGTCTTCCTAGTCGTCCCAGTCGTCCCAGTCAATCTTCCGGCTATTTCAGCAATTCAGCCATCCGCTCGCGCAACTTCTCGCCCCGCAGGTTCTTGCCGATAATTTTTCCTGTTTTGTCAAGCAGGATATTGGCCGGGATTGAGTTGATCCCATATAATTTCGCGGTAGCATTGTTCCAGCCTTTCAGATCAGATACTTGTGACCAGGTAAGTTTATCTGAAGCAACTGCTTTCAGCCATTTGGCCTTGTCAGTGTCGTAGGATACTCCCATTACATGAAACCCTTTGGCGTTGAAGTCTTTCCAGACAGCCACCACATTGGGGTTCTCGGCCCGGCAGGGTCCGCACCACGATGCCCAAAAATCGATTAGGGTGTATTCATGTTTGGTATAAACATCAGAAAGCTTTACCGGAGATCCGATCGAGTCGTTCATGGTAAAATCAGGGGCAATTTTTCCCACGGCAACAGACTGAAGCAAAGTAACCCTATCGGCAAGCGCTTTGGAAGTCTTGCTTTTCAAAACTTCTGCAGAGAATTTTTGCAGGTATCCCTGAATTTCATCCGCTTCCATGCCGTATTGAATGCGCTGCAAAATAACGGGGGCAACAAAGGAGTTCGGGTTTCCGGTGACGAAATTTTTGAGAATGCCGGTTTGAACATTGTCCAAAGAGTCAATTCTTGTTTCCAAAAGCGTCAGCACAGCCTGATTGCCCTGTTTTTTTACCTCACGGTATTGGTCATAAAGCTCTTTCATTTTGGCATTTAATTCTGCGCTTTGGCTATCAAGCGCGTTCAGCTCATCTTGTCCTACAGAACCGGTGATCGTAATATTGCGCAAGTCATCCGCTTTTCCTTTTACTTCGATGACTTTATTCTCTAAAAAAACAGATACCTGCTTCCGATCGCCCAGCACCACCGAATAGATGTCGGGAACTTCAACAGCGCCTTTCAGTTCAAACTTTCCACCTGCACTTTTGGCAGAATCAATGGTTGCAACCTCCGAACCAACGTTGCTTCAGGTAAATGGTTCCGTCGGGTAACCCTTCGATATTTCCAACAAGGGTGAATTTGGGCGCCTGGCTACAGGCAACAATCAAGGTTGCAAGGAGAATAAAATAAAAGAGTTTTTTCATAATTATTATTTTTCGGTTTTGAAAATTTTAATTGTTTTAAAACTTTGTGATCCTTTGTGTTACCCGTCGTGACCTTAGTGGTTAAATTCTTAAAGGATTTTTACCACTAAGGGCTCAAAGGTAAAAACACGAAGGAATCACAAAGGAATTTATTGGTTAATTATTAGACGTCGCAAATCAGGATGCATTTTCTGAGCGATGCCAACTTATCCGGATTGGTAGGCACGAATTCCTGGCCTACAAAACCTTTGTATCCGGTGGCCACGATGGCTTTCATGATGGCAGGATAATAAAGTTCCTGGGTCTCGTCCAATTCGTGCCTGCCGGGAACGCCGCCGGTATGGATATGGCCAATGTA
>JAMDDG010000470.1 GCA_023488865.1 Bacteroidota bacterium
TTGGCTTAAACTTAACAAAGATATTGATATTAATATCATATTGCAAATATTTCAATACTGAGTTTTGAAAATAAATGTCATGAGATAACCAATTGGAATAATTTATCAATTAGATAAATAGCAATCAGTTTATTTGTCTTTGGGGGCTAATTCGAAACTAAACAGATCCGTCAGCGGCACATTCAGTGTCCTGGCCAGGGTAAAAACAGTGCTTAAAGTGGGGTTAATCTTTGCGGTTTCAATTCTTGCTATTTGGCTTAAAGTTACTCCGGACTCGAAGGCAAGTTGACTCTGCGTATAACCTTCCCTTTTACGAATCATCTTCAACTGAAGGGCAAATGCCTTAATGCCCTCATTGTCAAATATTAATTGCCGATCATTTTGCTGCCTTGGAGTCATAGCAGCAAGTTTGATAGAAAAATAAAAATAAATATAGCACTTGTGCCATATTTATTTTTATTTCAGGCCATTTGTGGATTTTATAATATTATATTTGGTCTTCATTTGTTTTGATTAGATCTGACACAACTAGGCAAATATACCACCGAACAAAATTCATTGTTTTTAATAAATCACTGTTGACAGGTAGAAATTTTAAATAAAAATTTTACTATATGTGTACATCAGTATTGAAATTCAGTTTTTTAGTAAAGGCGCAGGGTATATTCAACCATTTGTTCTAGGTTAAAATAATTTCAACAATTTTACCAATAATCTTTTTAGTTGGCCTGCAACCTTCCCAGGCACAGCAACAGAAAATCGACTCGCTCCTTGCCGTGTTGCAAACCACCAAAGTCGATACAAGCAGGGCAAAGCTACTTTATAAAATATCGAACGCATATTTATATACGAAGCCCAATAAATCGATAGAATATGCAAAACAGGGGTTGTCACTCTCAGAAAAAATAGGTTATAAAAAAGGCCAAAACATTTGTCTGGATGCCTTAGGGCAGTCATATGCCCAAATGGGGAAATATGATACGGCCATGATTTGTTTTGAGAAATGTTACGAGATTATCAAAGACTTGAAGGATTCGATTGACATTGCTACTACTTTCAACAATATGGGAGTAATCTATTACAATTGTAGAGATTATAAAAAAGCTCTCGCTTTATTTGAAAAGGCAGACCGGATTTATGAATCACGTAACGAAAAAGGTTCACTGATAAATGGATACAATAATATTGGGAATATTTACTTGAGCCAAGCGGAATATCCAGTCGCTTTAGAATATTACCTGAAGGTATGCAGAATATGCGAAGAAGAAAAAAACGAAAAGGATATTGTCTGTACGTTGATTAACATTGGTTATATCTATGTACAACTGAAGCAATACGATAAGGCCAAACAATGCGTATTGGATGCGAAGGTGAAAGCCGCTAAAGCAAACAACCTTTTAGATGTTGGGAATGCATTGCACGCACTATCAAGTATTTACGCTAACGAGCGTGACTTTAAAAACACGATAAAATATTTGAAAGAAGCTAAGGCGATATTTGATGAAATGCAGTCACAATACGATCAAATAACAGTAATCCAAAATCTTGGGTCTATCTATAACCAACTTGGCGAAAACGAAAAAGCCTTGAAGTATTTCAACAGTGCCTTGCCAATTGCACAAAAAATTGGTGATAATCAGCTAATTTCAGCATTGTACGGAAATATTGGTGCTGCGTATTCGGATAAAGGCGATTTCCGGAAAGCCAAGGAATACATGCTCAAGTCGGAAAAATTATTCAAAGAGATTAACGACAAACTTTCCTTGCTTGGGATTTCCGAAAATATTATTGTCTTGTACGCCCGTATAAACCAACCAGATAGCGTGAAGAAATACCTCGACAAGTACAAGCAACTACAGGACACCATTTATAATGAGAAGAACAGCAAAGCCGTTGCCGAAATGCAGACCAAATACGAAACTGAGAAAAAAGACAAGGAGATACTGGCTTTGAGCCTCGAAGCGGAGAAGAAGAAAAACACGATTTGGGCCATCGCGGCGGGTTCCAGCCTCTTGCTGGTGGTTTTGCTGTCGGGCTTTGTGGTGTTCCGCAACAAAAAGAAAAGGGAACAAGCGGTGTTAAGCCTTATGGCGAGCGAATCGGATATGAAAGCCCTTCGCGCGCAACTGAACCCGCACTTCATGTTTAACTGCATACATACCATCAACGGGTTGCTCAACGAGTTGAAGATTCAGGAATCAAGAACCTGCCTCGATAAATTTTCGAACCTGACGCGGTCTGTCCTCGAAAATTCTAAGAAAAGGGAAATACCACTTTCCGACGAACTGGAAACCCTCCGGCTTTACATGGATTTGGAGAACATGCGGTTTATCCGCCCGTTTCAGTACGAATTTATAATTGAACCCGGCATCGTCCCGGAAACTACGCTTGTCCCTCCATTGATTTTGCAGCCCTTTGTCGAGAACTCGATCAAACATGGATTCCGCGACCCTGAAAAACCGGGGCAGTTGAAAATTGAGATCCGTACTGAAAACGAATCCCTGGTTTGTTCGGTCGAGGACAATGGCGTTGGCCGAAATACTGTCAATATCAAAACCGGTTCAGGGTTTAAAAAGGAATCGCTGGGAATAAAACTCACCGAAGAACGCCTGGATTTGATCAGCAAAACGAAAAAAACGCAATCGCATTTTTCGATCAAAGACCTTGTTGATGGGAATAACAAGCCGGACGGAACACGTGTGGAGATGTATTTACCTTATGAACTCTCGGTATGATCAAGGCAATAATCGTTGACGATGACGCGCGGCACCTCGAATCGTTGGTTGCTTTGCTGAACGAAGATTTTAAACACGTCGAAATTTTGGCTACCAGTACAAGTGTACCCGATGCCGCGATGAAGATTGACACGTTGAAGCCACAGCTTGTTTTTCTTGACATTGAGATGAGCCCCTATACTGGATTCGACCTGCTGGAAATGGTCAATGAGCGTGATTTTGAGGTGATTTTCACCACCAGTTACAACCACTACGCCGTACAGGCCATCAAAGAATCGGCCCTCGATTTTATTGAGAAACCCATCGACAGGCAAGCCCTTTCTGATGCACTGCAACGCTACCGCGAGAAAGAGGGGAAATTGAAAATGCAGAACCTGCTTTCGAACTTTAAACGCGACAACGAGGCTCAAATAATAGTGTTGACCGACACAGACGGTCTTCATTTTTATGAACTCCGGAACATCGTTCGTTGCAAATCGGACAACTCGTACACCACGTTTTACATTCTCGACAAAGACAGCAAGGCCAGCGCCGCAATTAAAATGCTCGTATCGAAGCCAATCAGCTATTTCGAAGATTTTCTGGTAGGCAAGGGCATCTTCTTCAGGGTACACAACCAGCACCTGGTAAACATCAACCACATCGTCAAGTATGTGCGCTACGATGGCGGCTACCTTGTCATGGCCGACCATTCGGGCGAATCGATACCTGTGGCCCGCTCGCGCAAAGACGATTTCATGGGTTTTCTCCGGTCGAAGGGGATAATCCTATAATGCAAATAAAATTACTACACTTGTACCGAAAACCCTTCCCTAAACCGGATTTTCTTTAGTTGGATGGTAATGGCTTTAATCCATTCCTTATCAGATTTGGGCATTAGTCCTTCCCAAAATCAAACCGAAAGATACCATTTTCAAATTGGTACGCCGATTCTATAATCATATTGGCTATTATGCAGGATAATTTATGACTGGATTCATGATATTGGCATTACCGTTTCTTTCTGTCATACTTTTTTTGAAAGATTCGCAGAATTACCTGGCCAAATCATGACTGGAGAAACTAAATGAAACCACATATCCCCAAAATGAATTTAACCTTGGACAATTACCTTATTGCATTACCTGATAAAAATGGGTTGAATTTTTTCGAAATAAGAAATATAATCCGTTGTCAGTCTGATAATTCTTATACTGAATTTTTTATTTTGGAAGAAAGTGATAAAAAGAAGGATCCCATTAAAATAGTCGTTTCCAAAGGGCTAGAACATTTCGAAGATTTCCTTGTTACCAAAGGTGTTTTTTACCGTGTTCACAATCAGCACATTGTGAACATTAACCATATAAATAAATACATCAAAAGCGATGGTGGTTACCTGATAATGGATGATAATTCCGGTGCAATGGTCCCAGTGGCCAGGGCTCGCAAAGAAGACTTTCTGAACCATCTCAAATCAAGAGGGATTATCTTTTGATCTCCCAAAATCAAATTCAAAGCTCCCAAAATCAAATTGACCTTAGTTATATTGTTTACACTCAAGTAGATTTAGGCGTCTGAAGTGATATTTTGCATCGTGACAACAGATAGCTAATCGAAACACTGTTGGTTGCATATGCTCTAACATAATATGTCGTACCCGGAGTTAAACCTGTAATAGTACTGATATAAATACCTATACCGGTACCATCGCTCGTTTTATTGCAAAAAGGAAGCCTTAAAGACGGCCCCTGTTGTTTCAATTACAGCTGCTTCGAGCATTACATCCAATTCGGCCTCTGCGGGAGGAAATGTCTCCGCTGACGGTGGCGCTACTGTGACCGGCAGAGGTGTCTGCTGGAGTACAGGTCAGAATCCAACTACATCAGATAGTAAAACTTCCGATGGTTCCGGGGTAGGGAGTTTTAGCAGTTCAATCACTGGTCTAAATCCGGGTGTAACTTACACAGTAAAGGCGTATGCAATTAATTCGGTTGGAACAGCTTACAGTAGTCCGAATAGTTTTAGCACATTGGCTTTGGCTCCGACACTCACTACATCAGCCCTTTCGGGGATAACATCTACTTCAACTGTCTGCGGTGGTAATATATCCAATGATGGTGGTAGTGCAGTCACAGCTCGCGGGGTTTGTTGGAGTACAAATCAGAACCCAGGTATCACAGACAATAAAACGAGCGATGGTACCGGTATAGGTATTTATATCAGTACTATTACAGGTTTAACTCCGGGTACGACATATTATGTTAGAGCATATGCAACCAACAGTGTTTCGACGGCCTATGGGAACCAGGTAACTGTTATTACTTTGACAGTTCCAGCATCCCTCACGACCAGTACGGTATCCAATATTACGGCAATATCAGCAACAAGTGGCGGAGTTTTTGTAAGCGACGGCGGCGCAGCAGTAACCGTTCGTGGCGTCTGCTGGAGTATCTCACAAAGTCCAACAATCTCCGATAGCAAAACATCAGATGGTGGTGGAATTGGAACTTTTAGCAGCAATATGACCGGATTAAACGGCAATACAACCTATTACGTCAGGGCTTACGCCACCAACAGCCAGGGAACAGCCTATGGGAACGAAGTAAATTTTAAAACCAATCTTGTTCTTTCCCTGGCTAGTTTAACGACCAGCAATCCTTCAAGTATTACCAGCGGCAGTGCTTTGCTTGGTGGAAATGTATCCATTGATGGCAATGCCACAGTTACAGAACGTGGTGTATGTTACAGTACCAGCCAGACTCCAACTACCGGCAATACCAAGGTA
>JAMDDG010000015.1 GCA_023488865.1 Bacteroidota bacterium
GGGACCGGTACACTCAGGGGTCATTGCATCTCCCAGTCCTCCAGTCCCCCAGTCCCTCCGTCCCTCCGTCTCCCCTTCTCCCCCTCGTCCAGTCGCCCCAGTCGCCCCCTTCGTCCACTCGTCCCAGTCATTTCCTCGTCCTCCTCCCCATCACGCTGCAACAGCAGTGGAACTCCAACCATCCCTACAGTCTGAACGACGGTGAGATGATCCCCGCCAGAGGTTACCAGACCATGGTGAGCGGTGGTTTTTTTGCCAAAGCAGGTTTCCTGACCGTTCAACTGCGTCCGGAATTTGTATATGCCCAAAACCCGCCCTTCGATGGATTTGGCTATTCGAAAGGCCAACCGGATTATGTCTGGCAGGGTTACTATGATTTCCTTAACCGGATCGATCTGCCGGAACGTTTTGGTAATAAACCTTACAGCCATCTCTCCCCCGGACAAAGCAGCATCCGCCTGAATTTCGGGCCTATTTCGACCGGCGTTTCCACCGAAAATATGTGGTGGGGACCCGGCATCCGCAACTCCTTGCTAATGAGCAATACCGCGGGCGGCTTTCTCCATTTTACCCTGAATACCCTCCGGCCTATCCGCACAAGAATAGGTTCATTCGAGGGGCAGATCATCGCCGGACGCTTAGACAATTCGGGGTTCTATCCGGATACGTCCGCTACATGGAAAGCCCGTGCCTGGTACAAACCAAAGAAAGATGACTGGCGCTATTTCAACGGATTGGTAATAAGCTACCAACCCAAATGGGTGCCGGGGTTATTCGTAGGCCTTACCCGGAGTTACATGGTTTACGAAAGCGAAATGGGCAATTTCCCGGTTATTTCACCGGTTAACAAAAAGAATACCAACGGCGGTACCGAAATAAGCCAGGGCGGAAACCAGCTCCGCTCCCTTTTTGCCCGCTGGCTGATGCCCAAAAGTCATGCAGAGGCCTATTTTGAATACGGGCGTGACGATTTATCCTACAACCTGCGCGATTTGATCCTAGAACCGGATTATGCCAGAGCTTATATCATCGGTTTCCGTAAACTTTTTATGTTAAACGAACCACGTGAGGAGTACATCCAGTTCAATGCCGAGATGACCCAGATTGAGCAAAACACCACCAACAAAAGCAGGAGTATGACCTACTTCTACGGCCATCCCTGGGTCACCCAGGGATATACCCAGCGCGGTCAGCTGTTGGGCGCAGGCATCGGCCCTGGCTCAGATATGCAGAATATGAGTATTACCTGGAACCGGGGACTCAAACTGATCGGTATCCAGTTGGAGCGCTATGTCCACAACAACGATTTCCACTACCTGTACATCAAAGACATCCGCGCCAACTGGGTAGACTTTAACGTGGCCCTTTTAGGCGAATACGATTACAAACAGTTCCTTTTCAACGCAAAAGCGGAATACATCACCTCCCTCAACTACGAACACCTGTATTATCCCCTGCCGGGAAGCATAAACACCTTCTGGGCGCCCGGGAGGAATGTTGTTGATTTTCAGTTGAATTTGGGCGTTTCTTATCGCTTTTAATTGGAAGAAATGAAACGGAGAAACAGTGAAACGGGGAAAGGGAGAGTGGGATTTTTGAATTTTCGAATTATATTAACCTTATTTTTTAAAATCAACCTTAATAGAAGTGCTAATTTGTGAATATCAGGACCTTATTACCTTATTTAATTATTGATTGTTATAGGTATTTCAACAAAAATTAAAAGATTGAAAATAAAGTTTATATTATCAAAATTTTGTATTTATACCTTTTAAAGCAATCTCTGTTTCCCCGTTTCTCTGTTTCCTCTTTTCACTGTTTCCCCGTTTCTCTGTTTCCTCTTTTCACTGTTTCCCCGTTTCTCTGTTTCCTCTTTTCTCTGTTTCCCCGTTTCCCCGTTTCAATACTTTATGAAATCTCTCTTCCCCTACATACTTCTCTTCTCAATGCTACCATTCCCGGCTTTCGCGCAGACCCTCCCCGTCGGCACCCCCGGTCTGGAGGAGTACTACCGCCGTGCACAGCTGATGGGGCAATTGGATTCAACCCTTTCCTTCTGCACCAACCCCTTCTTCCCCGTGGCCGCCCTCCACGAGAAGGACCCATTCAACCCCTCAACTCTCAACTCCTCACTCGTCCCCTCGCCCCCTCGCCCCTTCGCCCCCTCTTTCTCCCTCGCCCCCATCACCTGGACCCAACAATTCAACACGCATCATCCATATAGCCTCAACGACGGCCCCATGATCCCGGCCCGGGGATACCAAACCATGCTGAGCGCCGGCTTCTTTGCCAAATTAGGGCCCCTCTCCGTTCAGCTGTATCCCGAATTGGTTTTCGCGGAGAACCAACATTTTGACTCTTTTACCGATATTCACCGCAACGATCCTGATGCCCTCGACGCTTACAACGGTTTCCATTCATCGATTGACCTGCCGGAGTATTTTCCCGGTAGGCCATACAAAAGGCTCTTCCCTGGACAAAGCAGCATCCGGCTGACTTTTGGTCCGGTTTCTGCAGGCATCTCTTCCGAAAATCTCTGGTGGGGGCCCGGTACCCGGAACGCCCTTTTGGTTTCCAACAGCGCACCGGGGTTTTACCACCTCACATTCAACACTGTAAAGCCTATCCGGACGCCTGTAGGCTCCTTCGAAGGACAAATCATTGGCGGCAAACTGGAAATATCCGACTTTTTAGGGGAAGATGCCAACGGTAACAAAATGTACTACCCCAACGTCAACGACTGGCGTTACCTCAATGCCATGGTGCTTAGCTACCAGCCCCGATGGGTACATGGCTTCTTTATCGGGATGACGCGCAGTTTTATGATGATGGGCAACGACGCAAAAAAATACAACCGCTACCTGCGCGTCTTTTCACCTGTCTCAAAAAGGGAAAACTATGGTGAGGGCGAATCGGCTTATGTTGAAGACCAGCAGCTCTCATTTTTTGCCAGATGGATCTTACCGGCCGACCATGCGGAAATCTATGGCGAATATGGACGCGGCGACCACAACTACGACCTGCGGGATATGTACCTTCAGCCCAACCATTTCCGTGCCTACCTGATCGGATTCAAAAAGCTTTTTTACCACGATGATACCAGTGGCAAATACGTGGAATTCAATCTTGAATTGACCCAGTTAGAGCAAAATAGAAGCAATACTGATAGACTTGTTGTCTATTTCTCTGGTTACCCTGCCCCCCTTCGCGGCAATACCAACCAGGGACAGATGTTGGGCGCCGGAATTGGTCCTGGTAGCAACTTGCAAACAATATCCCTCTCCTGGGGCAAAGGATTGGACAACATCGGATTTCAGGCAGAGCGATATGAACACAACAACGACCTCTATTACCAGTTCAGCAACGATCCCAGGGGGCATTGGGTAGATATCAACCTGGCCCTATTCGGGCAATACACTTGGAAAGCTTTTCTTTTCTCCGCCAAACTCGAAGGAATCCGTTCCTTTAATTACGAATACAATTACCTCCCGCCACCGACCGGCACAAACAACTATTGGACTCCCGGGAAGGACGCTTTTAATTTTCAGGGGAAGCTGGCGGTGAGTTACCGGTTTTGAGGGAAAGACGACTGGGACGAAGGGGATGAAGGGGACGAGGGGACGACGAAATGAAGCACCGGTCCCTGAGCGGGGTGGTCCCTGAGCGAAGTCGAAGGGTCGAAGGGGCGAAGGGGCGACGGAGAGATGGAGGGTTCTTTCATTGCCGTCTGCTTTAGCTGACGGTTTAAAGGATTTGAAAACACTCCGGCTTTAGCCAAATCTGCAAAATTAGGCTAAAGCCCTTTCTCTTTTGAACTTATGATCCGTCAGCTAAAGCAGACGGCAATGAAAGAAAAAGGGATTCTTTATGAGGTTGCATAAACCCAAATACGCTACCTCTTCCAATTTCAAGAACGCCGGATAAATAACTCAATTTTCGATCATATAAACCTTATTTCTTTCAATCAACCTTATTATCAACAGATTGCTTTGTCTTTCCGACTACCAATGACAGATTTTTATCTTCTGTCATTAAACCGTTGTGAGACGATAACATTACGATCAAAATGGAATAAGTATAAAATTTATAATTAATTGTAAATCAACAGATTGTTTCGTCGTTCCGACTCGCAATGACGATATGCCATTGATTGTGTGATTGTGGAGAGAAGGAGGCGGGTGGCGATTCTGCTATTACCGAAAACTGATGACCCGCCTCCTTCTCTCCACAATCACCTCCAAAAAAATGATCCGTCATTGCGACCGCGAGGCACGAGCGGGAAGCAATCTGTCGCCTTCCCACTCCTCGCCTCGTCCAATGAACACTTACGGCATCCGTCATTGGTACCACAGCCTGTCCCGATGAAAATCGGGAAGGAATGAAGTGTGAAGCAATCTGAAGCATTACTTGAATCAAAAACTGTGCAGATCATACACAAATTAACTAATCTGCACCCTGTCATTCTCACATTGCGACCGCTGCCTGTCCCGATGAAAAGCGGGAAGCAATCTTTTCGAACACTCAGGACCAAAAGCATTGCAGTGCCATTGTGACTACTAAGGTTGGTTTAACAAATCATCATTACGTCGTTCGTGTAATTCGCCTAAATTCGTGAAATTCGTTCCTTAATGTAATTCTTTTAAATTCGTGAAATTTATCTAACATGAAGCATATACTCCTCATTCTCCTGCTCCTCTCCATAACCCCGCCTCTTATCGCGCAGACAACCCCCGTAAACGCGGCATCCGTCGACGTGAACGCCCTCTCTGATTCCCAAATACAGAAGATTGCGCAAGAGATACAGAACCGCGGACTGACTCAAGAGCAGGCCATCACCCTGGCAAAGGCGCAGGGCGCTTCCCAGACACAAATCGACCAGTTGATAGCCCGGATGCAGAATATCTCCCCGGCAGCTGCAGAAACCGGAACAACGGTAGTGCCCTCTGCCACAGTTGCTGCACCTGGCGGTTATTCAACCCCAAAATCTCACGTCGCTGTTTCTGAGAAGACGAAGAAGGTGTTCGGGTACCAGCTTTTTAATTCGGATAACCTCACTTTTGAGCCAGGGGTCAATATCCCGGTCCCCCAAAACTATGTCCTCGGCATCGGCGACCAGCTCTACATCAATGTATGGGGGGCCTCCCAGTCGAAAGTTCTGGCCACCATCGAAAAGACAGGGACCCTCAACATTCCCGATGTCGGTCCGGTTCATCTGGCGGGACTATCCTTCGAAAAAGGGGTATCCCTGATCAAAAGCAGGTTAATGTCGATCTACAGCGGCATGGGCGGGGCTACTCCCAACACTTGGGCCGAAGTGGGCATCGGCAATGTACATTCGATCAAGATCAACGTGTTAGGCGAGATCAACGCGCCCGGCACCTATACCCTCCCCTCCACCGCCTCCGCTTTCAACGCGCTTTACCTCTCCGGCGGGCCCAACGAGAACGGTTCGTTCCGCGGTATCCGGTTGATCCGCGATGGG
>JAMDDG010000112.1 GCA_023488865.1 Bacteroidota bacterium
ACAAGAAAACAGTCCCCAAAGGTTTTGTCAGGTCCTTAGGTACCTTAGCTGCTATTTGCGACAGCGGCATTCCCGTCCATTTTTTTACAGGCAACCACGATGTCTGGGCATTTGATTACCTATCGGACGAGATTGGCATGATTGTCCACCCCGATACGGTCAGGATGGATCTCCTGGGCAAGAAATTTTTTCTTTCACACGGCGATGACCTCGGGAAAAAAGATTTTGGTTATCAACTGATCAAAGGCTTTTTCCATAACCGCATTGCGCAATGGGCTTTTGCAAAAATCCATCCTGACTTCTCTTTCAGAATGGCGCACTACTGGTCAAAAAAAAGCCGTCTCTCTTACCAAAATGGAGATCACGGATTTAAAGGGGTTGAATCGGAAGAACAATATTTGTTTGCCAAAAGCGTGATCGCAAAGGAGCATTTTGATTATTTTGTTTTTGGGCACCGTCATATAACCCTGAATGAACCGCTTTCAGAAAACAGCAGACTGATCGTGTTGGGTGACTGGATCAGAAAATTTACTTTTGGCGTTTTCGACGGAAATGAATTTCGCATTGAGAAAATTAATGAAAATAAATTAAAAGAATATAGTATAACAATTTAATTATGAGTAAGAAGCTTTATACCGTTATCGTAGGAACAGGATCTTATGTACCTCCGACAGTGATCTCCAACAGTTATTTTCTGAATGCCGAATTTTATGATCCTGCGACCGGAAAAAAATTCGAGACTTCAAACGAGGAAATCATCCGCAAATTCAACGAAATCACAAATATCGAAGAACGGCGCTATGCAGAGCCTGATCAGGCAACCAGTCACCTGGCTACATTTTCTGCTGAAGCTGCGCTTGAATCTTCCGGTTACGATCGCGAAAAACTGGAATTTATCATTGTAGCACACAATTTCGGGGATATTTATCCCGGAACTTATCGTTCAGATGCCTGTCCGGCTATCGCCAACAGGGTAAAACTTGGCCTGGGAATTAAAAACACCAAAGTGTTGACCCACGATGTAATTGCCGGATGCCCTGGATGGACAAGCGCCATGATTGTAGCCGATGCTTACATTAAAAGCGGCATGTTCAAATGTGGGTTGGTGATCGGTTCCGACCTGAACTCCCGCGTTTCCGATCCTTACGACCGCGACCGTATGATTTTCTCTGACGGTTCCGGTGCGGTGATCGTTGAAGCCGTTGAGAGTAAAACTCCGGTTGGCATTCTTTCCCACTCAAGCCGTTCAGACATCGATCCGGTGATGTTGAAAATGGGCACGTCTTTAAACCCCAACTATACAGGGACTGAATTAAATATCCGGATGGCCGGTCACAAAGTCTATGCCTATGCTCTCAACGCTGTACCGGGTGTGGTGAAAGAGAGTTTGGATGCTGCCGGCCTGCATTTGACCGACATCAAGAAAGTTTTGATCCATCAGGCCAACGAGAAAATGGATGAAGCAATCCTGAACAGGGTTTTTAAACTTTACGGGATCAAAGAGTTTAACCTCGATGTTATGCCGATGACCATTCGTACACTTGGCAATTCATCGACCGCTACCGTCCCCACTTTGCTGGACCTGATCCTGAAAAACAAAATGGAAGACCATGCCATCGAACCCGGGGATAACATCATCCTGACTTCAGTCGGGGCAGGTATGGTCATCAATTCGATCGTGTATCGTTTCCCCGAGAACTATGTGCTTTAAGTCCTGAGGGAAATAACATCCAAAGATTTTTTAGCGCAATCGTCCCAAACGGTTGCGCTTTTTTTTGTTTTTAAAGAGAATTAAAAATTGAATATTGAGTTCTATTATTTTTGCCACAAAGGCACCAGGGCACAAAGGTTCACAAAGAAAAAATTAAGATTGGAAACTTAAGAACCAAATAAAAAAATTTGTTCAGATCAAGGAATCTTTAAACAAATATTTTTGTAAAACTTAGTGTATCTTAGTGCCTTGGTGCCATTGTGGCCTCGTTTTAACTCTTAATTTGCATACCAAAAATATCAAGCTATGGAAATTCTCTATCCCATGCTGGCCTTCCTCGCCGGCGGCATCCTCATCTTTCTATGGCAGCAGCGCCGTTTAAGCAACGAAAAGGCAGTTCAAACAGCATTGTTGAACGAAACAGAGAAACTTGGCCTTTCAAAAATAGCAGAAGCTGAAAAAAACCAGTCTCTTGCTGAACAGCAACTCTCTTCCCTTACCAGGGATTTTACTGAATTAAAAGCGGAGTTAACATCTGAACGCCAAAAAAACGAAGATGCAATCAGGCAGTTGACTGCTTCGATGTCAGAACTGGAACACGCCAAAAAACAGTTGTCAGATAAAGCGCAAGAGATAGAGGATATACAAAAAAGGTTGACTGTTGAGTTTGAGAATGTCGCCCATAAAATCCTGAAAGAACACTCGGCAGAATTCACCACTTTGAACCAGAAAAATATTGGAGATATCCTTTCCCCGCTCAAAGAAAAGATCATGACTTTTGAGAAGAAGGTCGAGGAATCCTATGAGAAATCTTTGCGGGACCAGACTGACCTGAAAGTGGAACTAAAAAAATTGCAGGAGCTCAACCACAAAATTAGCAACGATGCCCAGAACTTAACCCAGGCGCTCAAAGGGGATGTAAAGAAACAGGGGAATTGGGGGGAAGTCGTTCTTGAAAGGGTGCTCGAACGCTCAGGACTAACCCTTGGCAGGGAGTACGAGAGGGAAGTTGTGGATGAAAACAGCGATGGCAAGCAGATCCGGCCCGATGTGATCATCCACCTGCCTGATAAAAAACACCTGATCGTCGATTCAAAGGTATCGCTGGTTGCCTACGAACGATTGGTGAACGAACCCTCAGACGAATTAAGGCCCCAACATCTTGCCGATCACCTGAAGTCGCTTCGTTCGCACATCAAAATGCTCTCCGACAAACACTATCCCACCGCTAAAAACCTGAACAGTCCGGATTTTGTGCTGCTTTTTCTGCCAATAGAATCCTCTTTCAGCATCGCCATCCAGGAAGATCAGGAGTTGTTCAATTATGCCTGGGACAACAAAGTGGTAATCGTGAGCCCATCCACCCTCCTGGCTACCCTCCGCACCATTGCCTCCATCTGGAAACAGGAGAACCAGACTAAAAATGCATTGGAGATTGCCAATCTCGGCGCTTCGCTTTATGACAAATTTGTCAACTTCGTCCAGGACCTGGAGAAAGTAGGGAAAGGCATCGAAACGGCCCAGTCGAATTACAACAATGCCCTGAATAAATTGCATACCGGAAAAGGAAACCTGGTTCGTACCTCAGAGAAATTAAAGGAATTAGGCATCAAGACCCAAAAAGCGCTTCCGGATAATTTAATTGAAGATGAGAATCAGAAGGTCTTGTCCGGCGAGACAACCGGGTTATTCAAAGAGTAACAGATGATTTGCCACAAGGGTAAGCAGGAAGAGAAGAAAGAGAAATTCACGCCAAAAGCCCCTTTTCCCTGCCATAAAAAAATGGGAGATCAAAAAGGAGACCGGAATGGTAGACAGGGCGATAACACCCAATCCTGTGGAAGGCAGCAAGAAAGCGGAGGGAATACTGAATCCTAACATCCAATAAAGAATAATAAAATATTTCCGTGTACTCATCTTCCGGATGTTAACCGAATTGATCAGGGTGATACTTCCAAAGGCAGAAAGCAGAAAAATAAAAGCGGTAATAACCAAAAATCCGATATTGAAAATAAATTGATTGTTTACAGACTTCATTCCCTGAAAAATAGAGGAGATAAATGCCTGATCGGAACCCGAGACAAAAAGGAAGGACCAAAGTATCAGCCAGGGGAGTGAAATACCTATCAGGGGAATGACCAACAACCTCCAGTTGTCATTTTTCTGCAACACGAAGATACTGATCCAGATAAGTGGTAAAAGCATGAGTACCGGCAGGTAAAAAAGGGCACCGATCGAAAGAAAGAAGGAGGCATTAAAAGTCGAAGATATCTCATTTCTCCTGTGGTAAGTTGAAAAAATGTAATAAACCGATATCAAAACAAACAACGTAGCCGGATAAACTGGATGAAATGTTTGCAAGGAAGGAAAAGAAGAGACAATACTCACATAAAGAATCCCCGGCAGGAAAGTGCGGTGTTGTAAAAATTGAAATTCATAACTTAACATTGAGAGAATCAGGGAATTGAGTAATATCAGAATAAATCCGGTCAGAACCGGCCAGACTGAACTCCCTGTGTAAAATTTAGCAAAAAAAGTATAAAGGGGCATCATCCCCTCTCCCGGATAAACAGCCAAAGAGGCGGGCGCCTTCAGCGGTTCCATCCAGAACAGGAAGGCAATGATCGGGATCAGAATGGCACTGTAAACATTTTTGCTGTTAAAAAGCCTCAAAAACATGGATGCCTATTTTAAGTCAAAACCTAAATCGGTACGATAATACATGTTGTCAAAAAAGATCCGGTCTGAATTTTTATAGCTCAACGCCAAAGCCTCTTCCATTGAATCTGCCAGAGAACTGATAGCCAGGACCCTTCCTCCATTGGAGACCACTTTATCACCATCAAACTTAGTTCCGGCATGAAATACCACGCTCCCTTCAACGGTATCGAGGTATTTAATTTTTTTACCCTTGTCATAAGCGCCGGGATACCCTCCTGCAACAACTACTACCGTTACGGCCGTTTTCGGATCGATCAGCAGTTCCTTTTCATTCAGGTTTCCCTGGGCGACACCTTCGAAAAGATCGACCAGATCGGATTGAACGCGCATCAGAACGGCTTCAGTTTCAGGATCTCCCATCCTGACATTGTATTCGATCAGGTAGGGTTCGCCTTCACAATTCATCAGTCCAAGGAACAGGAAACCTTTGAACCCGATACCCTCCTGTTGCAAGCCCCGGATGGTTGGTTTGATCATGCGTTCTTCCACCTTCTGCATGAATTCGTCGGTAACGAACGGTACCGGCGATATGGCGCCCATTCCCCCGGTGTTTAACCCGGTATCCCCTTCCCCAATCCGCTTGTAATCTTTTGCTTCGGGCAATATTTTATAGTGAACGCCATCTGTCAGGACAAATACCGAGCACTCAACCCCGGAAAGAAATTCTTCGATAACTACCGTTGAGCTGGCTTTGCCAAAAAGTCCATTGAGCATCTCCTGCAAAGAATCGATCGCTTCGTGCAAATGCTCAATAATCAATACCCCTTTGCCTGCAGCCAAACCATCTGCTTTTAACACATACGGGGCCTCCATGCTTTTCAGGAATTCAATCCCCTGGTCTAAGTTTCCGGCATGGACGGTGAAATATTTTGCCGTAGGAATCCCGTTTCTCAGCATAAACTCTTTGGCAAACTCTTTACTCCCTTCCAATCGTGCGCCCAGACTGTCTGGTCCAATCACCGGTATATTTTTTAATTGATCATCAGCCAGGAAAAAGTCGTGGATGCCCGCGGCCAATGGAATTTCAGGTCCAACAACCACCATTTC
>JAMDDG010000366.1 GCA_023488865.1 Bacteroidota bacterium
AACAAAAAGGCGAGCGCATATCAAGCTTGATAAATGTGGCACAGATCCTCGAATCGCTCTGGGCATATTCGAGCTCACGATAGTCGTAACCCTTCATCTCTTTATAAATTGCAGCCCTGACAATCTGTTCAACAGTAGGGGTGTCTTTGCGGCCAAAATTATTAATGTCCTCATTCCCAATAATATCAGATTTGAAGATGTGATAAATCTCTGGATGAAGCTCAAGGATAGTATCGATCACACCAAATTCCGGGTTCTTAGACCAATCCGATTTTTCAAATTTTAACACCAAATCGCTGTATAATTTCATGGTAAAAGCTATCTTTAATTCAAGAACAAGATACAAAGAAGATTTTAAAAAACCAAGAATAAATAGCTGATATTCACATATTTTATATATTACAGACAGACTCTAATTAAATCGAATTATAAATCTTGGAAAAACTACCTTGGCACTTCTATTGACGAATTAGAAGATCAATTGAATCTTTTCAATCAGAATCCGCTGAGAGATGGTTACACCAAAGATGGTCTCTTAACCGAAATCATGTTAATGGAGGGTTTCACCTTGTGTTCGACGGTTTCTAAAATGAATGAAATGGAGCGCAATGTCATACGGAAGATAACGAGCGAGTACTGTCAGCATGCGTTGTTGGTTTGCCTGGACGATAAAATCGACAAGGAGACCATCGCCGGTTTGCAGTTTGGGAAGGATGATATTTTCATCTGTCTCGATAGCGCTATCAGCACCGAAGACAAGCTGCGCCTGAGCGACAAGGGTTTAATCAAAACAATCTAAGAAGCGATGGACCATCCTGAAAAATCTGCCAGCTTATTGGCTTTGGTCAAAGAGGTCATTGAGAATGCGCGCTCCCAGGTATTTAGAAATACCAATTCCATTGCACTGAAGATGTACTGGCAAATCGGCCGGTTGATCGTGGAAGACGAGCAGCAGGGAAAAGCCAAAGCGGTGTATGGTCAAAAGGTCTTGAAACAGTTGTCGCTGCAACTCACCCTGGAGTTTGGCAAGGGTTTTGAAGAGCGCAATCTCAACAACATGAGAGCCTTCTACCTCGCCTTTCCAATTTGGAACGCAGTGCGTACCGAATTGAGCTGGACCCACTACCGGTTGATCAGCCGCGTTGAGAATGAGCAACAACGGATGCAATACATTGCTCATGCGGTAGAGGGGAATTGGGATACCCGGTCGCTGGAACGCAACATTCGCACCCAATACATTGGCCGTCTGCTTGAGCCACACAATGAAATTGAGCTCAAGCCGCAGCATCTTTTAAAGGACCCGTATATCCTCGAGTTTTTGGGTATTCCGCAGGATGTCACGGTCACCGAAAACAAGATTGAAACGGCCATAATCAACCATCTTCAGAAATTTTTGATGGAGTTGGGAAAGGGATTTGCCTTTGTGGCCCGGCAGCAGCACATCGTTACCGATTCGTCCGATTTTTTTATTGACCTGGTCTTTTACAACTACTTCCTCAAATGTTTTGTGCTGATTGACCTGAAAACAGGAAAACTGACGCACGAAGCCATTGGCCAGATGGATATGTATGTCAGAATGTACAATGATCTGAAAAAGCGGGAGGACGACAATCCCACGCTTGGTATCATTCTGTGCACCGAAAAAGATGAAACCATTGTGAAATACAGTGTACTGTCCGAAAACGAGAAATTGTTTGCCAGCAAATACCGGTTGTACCTGCCCAAGGAGGAAGAATTGAAACAGTTAATTGACGCGGACCGCATCAAATTTGATTTAGACCATGAGTAAACTTAGAATCAAATTCGAAGACAACCAGGAACACCAGCTCAGGGCCATTGAGAGTGCGGTGAACCTCTTCGATGGTTACAGCAAGCGCGATACAGGTTTTAAGATGTACAGTTCGGATACCATTGCCAACATGGACCCCTACGAAATGCTCGATGAGGAATGGTTGTTCGATAATCTGCTGACTGTTCAGAAGAAGAACGATTTGGTGGAAGATATATACCTCAATTTTGATGATGGGTTTGAGTTGCTTGAAGTGAACTCCTGGAGGTATCCTTATTACACCATCGAGATGGAAACCGGAACCGGAAAGACTTACGTTTACCTACGCACCATTCACGAGATGCGCAAACATTATGGCTGGAGTAAGTTCATCATCATTGTCCCGAGTGTGGCCATTTTCGAAGGGGTAGTCAAAACATTCGATATCACGAAGCAGCATTTCAGCACCCTCTACAACAACGAAACCATTGCGCTCACCCAATATTCCGGCGATCAGATCTCGAAACTGAGAAATTTCGCCTCTTCTTCCGCCGTCGAAATCATGGTAATGACCATCGATGCTTTTAACAAGAGCACCAATGTCATTTTCAAGCCAACGGAAAAGCTCCAGGGAGAAAAATTGCCTTATCAATACATTCAGGAGACAAGGCCCATCCTCATCCTGGACGAATCACAGAACTATACGAGTGAGACTTCCAAACAGGCATTGAGAACGCTGCATCCGCTTTTCGCGATCAAATATTCTGCTACACCCACCGAAAAAGGAGCCACCCGCGAAATCAACCGGGAGTTGATGAACCGGATCTACAACCTGACCCCTGTGGATGCTTTCAAGATGAACTTGGTGAAGAAGATCGAAGTGCTTGGGGTGACTGAGCAAAATAACATGAACGACGATCAGCTGTCATTCGTGCTTATGGAAGAAAGACAGGGATATGGTCTGGCTGTTGAAGCCCGGATGAATGTGGTAAAAAATGGAGAAAAGAAGAGTGAAATTGTCAAGCTTCGCAAAGGAGACAGTCTGCATGCGAAAACGGGTAACGAAAGTTATGATGGTTTGGTAATCGATGAGATCAACCGGAAAGAGGGAGTTGTAGTTTTTACGAATGGAAATATCTTGAAAGTATCTGAAGGAGGAGATGTTACCTTGTCCAAAGAGGAAATCTTCCGCATTCAGATTGAAGAGACCATCAAGAGTCACATGGCCAAGCAAAAGGAGTTGCTGCCGCTGGGAATCAAGGTGCTGTCACTTTTCTTCATCGATAAAGTGGCCAATTATGTTGATAATGATGGGTTGATCAAAAAACTTTTTGACGAAGCATTTGAAAAGAAGAAACATCACTTCCCTTACTACAGGGGTTGGAGCGCAGAGCAGGTGCGCGAAGGATATTTTGCCAAGAGAAAAGGGAAAAATAATGCGGATGAATTTGTAGATACAAGTATCGACAAGAAGACGCAGACGGATAAGGATCTGGAAAAGATGGCCTACAACCTGATCATGAAAGACAAGGAAAAGCTGCTCAGTTTCGATGAAAAGGTCTGTTTTATCTTTGCCCACTCAGCCTTGCGAGAAGGCTGGGACAATCCGAATGTCTTTCAAATCTGTACGCTCAATACGGCAGCAAGCGAAAACCGAAAACGGCAGGAAATTGGCAGGGGATTGCGTTTAGCCGTGGACCAGAATGGAGAGCGGGTAGTGAATGAGGGAGTCAATGTTTTGACAGTGGTTGCCAACGAAAGTTATGAGAGTTATTGTCAGCAATTGCAGAATGACTACATGGACGATGGCGATGTGCCACCAAATAAACCAACAGATGCCCACAAGAAGCCGGCCAGCAGGCGTGATGATATTTTCAAAAGCGACGATTTCCAGAAATTCTGGAACAAGCTTTGCCGGAAAACGGAATATACCATTCACATAGATGAAGAACGGTTGGTGCGGGATTGCATCACCAAACTCACCCATGCCAAATATCCGGAGCCAAATATTGTTGTCGTCAAAGGGAAATTTGTGATGACCAATTTCTCTGTTAAACTTGTTGCCGTTTCGGCATGGTTGGTGAATCTGGAAATCAAAATTACCTCCTCAGAAGAATCAAGAATTTACAAGGACCGTTGGTACAAAAAGGGAGATGATTTGGCTAAAATATCCAAAGACGAAA
Organism: Bacteroidota bacterium; assembly: GCA_023488865.1. Lineage (GTDB taxonomy): Bacteria > Bacteroidota > Bacteroidia > Bacteroidales > Prolixibacteraceae > CAINVV01. The sequence continues at coordinate 3,952 of JAMDDG010000366.1, forward strand.
GATTGAAGGGTTTCGTCATCGTCGATGTCAAGAGTGAAGGTGATTTCTCCGAAATTACCTTCAGTGACCGTGGTTCTTTGCGAATTGGTGAAGCCGTGACGTTTGTCACCGAGAAAGGGCAAAAAGCAGATCCACAAACGCGTCAGGAAGCACAAACTATCTATCCGGTTTTTAACTTTATTGAGAGAGCTGCTCAGGCAACTTCTTTAAAGAGACTTACGATTCTGAAAATCTTCAAAGGGTTGAATACGATTATCAAGGAGCGTGTATTTAAGAACCCAGAAGGTTTTGCGACAGTTTTGATTGAAGTCATTAAGAATACCCTGGCCGACCATGTGGCGGAGAAGATAGAGTACCGCTTGTCTGAAGAACTGGTTGATTATGACAAGGAAGAACTGTTCCCGGAATCGAAGAAATTTCCACAAAAGGAATTGGTGGATGGTTCTGATTGGTCTTTGTACGATCAGGTTCAGATTGATTCTGATATTGAGCGAAGATTCGTTGTACACAAACTGAATGAGGATGATAAAATTGTCTGTTACTTCAAATTCCCCGGCAAATTCAAAATTAATATTCCCAAAATCATCGGGAACTACAATCCCGATTGGGGCATTATACGACGCTCTGATGATGATAAATTTAAGCTGGAGCTGGTAAGAGAGACCAAAGGAAATACCAATCCTAATCTTTTGCAGTTCCCTAACGAAAAGCGGAAGATTGATTGTGCAACGAAGCACTTCAAATTAACTGAACTAAACTACAAACAGATAAAAGGGGATGAGGTAGTGTGGTATTGAATATTCATTATAGTTACCAATGCATTAGATTCAATTTGTGACCTTAAATAAATTCGAGCCTCCAACCTTCTGATCAAAGAGACAGGTTGTGTCGTTTTTATTGGTAAATTCAACAAAATTCAAGCGCAAACGTATACCAGAGTAATCATGTCAGATTAGGAAAGTATGGAACTCATAGATTTGGTGCGGAATAACTTGGGGAAACCGTATGAAGACCTCGAATTTCTTTTAGGCTGTTTGAAAGAAGTTATGATTGAGTCGGGAGAAGATGAGTTGGCTGCCGAAATTCCCTGGATTAATCCGATAAGGGATTTTCAAAACAGTTCTTTTTCGGAAAAACAGCTTCAACTGTACTCGGTCTGTTTTCAGCTGCTGAACATTGTTGAGGTCAATGGGGCCGTTCAGCACCGAAGATTGGTTGAGGATCAAAAATCGATGGCCGATATCAATGGCTTATGGTCATACAATCTTCATTTGTTGCAAAATAATGGATTCAATGCCGAACAGATTGCTGCCTACTTGCCCAAAATACAGGTTGAGCCGGTATTAACCGCCCATCCGACAGAGGCCAAGCGTACAATCATGCTGGAACATTTGCGCAAACTCTATTTGCTGGTGGTGAACAGGGAAAATAAAATGTACACCAGAATTGAGCAAAACGAAATCCGGCACAACATAAAAA
>JAMDDG010000369.1 GCA_023488865.1 Bacteroidota bacterium
CCGATGTGGTCATTATCGATACCGCAGGCCGTCTGCACAACAAGATCAACCTGATGAACGAGCTTTCGAAGGTGAAGAAAGTGATGCAAAAAGTATTTCCGGATGCACCGGATGAGGTGTTGCTCGTGCTGGACGGCTCAACCGGACAAAACGCCTTCGAACAAGCCAAACAGTTTACCCTCGCTACAGAGGTGACTGCCCTGGCCCTGACCAAACTCGATGGAACTGCCAAAGGCGGTGTGGTGATCGGCATTTCGGACCAGTTTAAGATCCCGGTCAAATACATCGGTATCGGCGAAGGATTAGAGGATCTTCAAATCTTTCAAAGAACGGAGTTTGTTGATTCGCTGTTTAAATAATGCGCTCTTTGTGAATTCCTTTGTGGTTTTCTTCGTGGTAAAATTTATTACCCTTTAACCACAAAGTTCTCAAAGTACACACAAAAAACACAAAGTTTCTGCACAACAATCCAAAATCGAAAATCCAGAATCATAAATTCGGCGTTATGGCTAAAACAATCAACGTGGTCACGATGGGATGCTCGAAAAACCTGGTGGATTCGGAGCTTTTTCTTTTCCAGATGGCGGCCAATGGTTATCATGTTGTTCATGACGGGGAGGTATCGGATGCCCGGATTGTGGCCATCAACACCTGCGGCTTTATCCTGGACGCTAAAGAAGAATCTGTTAACTCCATTCTTGAGTTCGTTGAGGCCAAAAGTCAGGGAAAGATTGACAAAATATTTGTATTTGGTTGTCTTTCTGAACGGTACAAAGACGACTTAATCAAAGAAATACCCGAAGTAGATGGTTTCTACGGGAAATTTCAGGTAAAGAAAATGGTAGAAGACCTTAAAGCTGAATACCGCATGAGCCTCTCCCACCAACGATACCAGACTACTCCCTCCCATTACGCCTACCTGAAAATTTCGGAGGGTTGCAACCGGCAATGTTCCTATTGCGCCATTCCCCGGATGACCGGCAAACACCAGTCTATCCCGATGGAAGATCTGGTAAATGAAGCGACTGCATTGGCCGGAAGAGGGGTCAGGGAGTTGCTGGTGATCGCACAAGATCTCTCGTTCTATGGGGCCGATCTTTACAAAGAACAGAAACTGGCAGAACTCACACAGAAATTAGCCGCAATTCCAGGTATTGAGTGGATCAAACTTCATTATGCCTATCCTGCCAAATTCCCTTACGATCTCCTGCCGGTGATGCGCGAAAATAAAAATGTGGCCAATTACCTCGATATTGCCCTGCAACATTGCAGCGACAACGTGCTGAAATTGATGCGCAGGAATATCACCAAAGCCGAAACCATCGCCCTTATCCACAGAATCAGGGAAGAGGTTCCCGGTATTCACCTTCGTACCACCTTGCTGGTAGGCCATCCGGGCGAAACAGAAGCCGATTTTGAAGAGTTGAAACAGTTTGTCCGCGAGATGCGTTTCGAACGACTGGGGGTATTCCCCTACTCTCACGAAGAAGATACTTTTGCCGGGGAAACATACGAAGATAACATCCCACAGGAGGTAAAACAGGAACGTACAGCAGAAATTATGGCTATTCAGCAGGAGATTGCCTTTGGAATCAACCGTCAGAAGATCGGAACGATATTAAAGGTTGTGATCGACCGCAAGGAAGAGGATCATTTTGTCGGCCGCACCGAATACGATTCCCCGGAAGTGGACGGAGAGGTACTGATTAAAGGATCCGGAATCGGAATCGGAAATTTTTACCAGGTGAGAATCATTGATGCCGAGGAGTTTGATCTCTACGGCGAAATCGTTTAAAAAATATCCTTTTGCCTGTCATTCTTGATCGAAAAAGGGCTATTTTAACAGTGAATAAATCCTCTAAATATTCTCCGATGATACGCAATGCATTTAAGATGAAACTCAAGGCGGGTTTCGAAGCTGAATACCAAAAACGGCACGATGAAATCTGGCCGGAATTAGCCTCTGAGCTAACAAAAGCAGGTGTTTCGGACTATTCCATTTTCCTGGACGAAGAGACCCTAACCCTGTTTGCGGTACAGAAATTGACGGACCAAAACACGGCCGATCTTCTTCCTGGCACCGATATCGTGAAAAAATGGTGGAGCTATATGGCCGATATTATGGAGGTTAATCCGGATAACTCGCCCGTCTCGATCCCGCTAAAAGAAGTTTTTCACCAGTCCTAAATTAAGATACTATGAAAAGTCAACCTCGTTTCATCCATTTCAAAAGCCTTCTTTTTGTTCTCCTTTTGTTTCTCGTTTCGTGTACTTCGCAAAGGAGCAAGCTACCGACGGATAATCGATATGAGAAAGATATTGCTGCTTTCGAACAGCTCGATAAGAAAGAAAAATACCCCGGAAACGCCCTGCTTTTTGTCGGGAGTTCAAGCATCCGGTTATGGTCAAAATTATTCGCGCTAAATATGCCAAACAACCGATCTTTTTTATCGAAATCACCCCAACCCAAAGCCGCTGGAAGTATTGGCCACTCATTCAACAGATCAATGCCGGACTGAAAGCCTACTGCCAAAAGGGGAAAAACCTCTATTTTATCGAAACAGCCCAAAGCTATTTGAACGAGAAATCAGAGCCCCGCAACGAACTTTTCCGGGATGACCATCTGCACCTTAACAGGGAAGGCTACAAGATTTGGGGCGCTTTGATAAAGAACAAACTGGATGAAATTCTAAAAAAATAATATTCTATTCTACTGAAAATTAGCCTTCTGCAAAATTTTCACATTTTCACATCTTCACATTTCCACATTATGAATACATGGTTTGAGTGTACGGCAAAATATTCCAAAATGGATGAAAACGGCCGCGAAAAGAACGTAAGCGAGACCTATCTGCTGGATGCACTCTCATTTACAGAAGCAGAGACAAGAATTTACAAAGAGTTGGTCACCATGGTAAGTGGCGAATTTTCGGTTACGAGAATATCGAGGACCAAATTAGCCGAAATAATCCCGTCGGAAGTGGGTGACCGCTGGTATAAATCGAAGGTTACCTTTATCACTTTCGACGAAGAGAGCGGAAAAGAGAAGCGGGTCAGCCAGTTTGTGCTGGTCTTCTCCGATAACGTCAAGAGCGCCTTCGACCAGATTATCGAAGCGATGAAGGGGATGATGGTCGATTTCGAAATCAGCGGCATCACCGAAAGCCCGATTGTGGACGTCTTCCCGTATGTGCCTGAAGAGAAGAAAATCCCGGATAATTTCACCAAAATTATTAATGGGGATAATCCGTTCGGAGATGATGATTCAGAAGAGATTGTTGAAGAGGATGATTTGAGTCTCAATTAATTTGCTCGGTTTTTTTGCCCGTCAGGGCATCAAGCTCTATCTTTCATCAACTTCTCAGAGCTGAAGCTGATCCAGCAATTGAATATAAATCTCAACGCCGTTGCGGATTTCATCAAGGAAGATGTATTCGTCGGCTGTGTGTGACCGGGCCGAATCGCCAGGTCCAATTTTGATGGAAGTAACCGGGATTACGGCCTGATCGGAGGTTGTGGGTGATCCGTAATGAGATAATCCCAGTGCTATTCCGCGTTGTACCAATGGATGCCCCAGCGGGATGGCTGAAGAGTTAAGGCGAAAAGAGCGGGGTTTTACTTCCGCATCAATTTTTTCGGCAATGATCCGGAAGGCTTCCTCATTGGAATAGAACTCGTTGGTGCGCACATCCACCACAAAACGGCAGGAATCGGGTATCACGTTGTGCTGGGTACCAGCCTCAATCTGTGTGACCGTAATTTTTACGGGGCCTAATATCCCTGAGGTTTTTGGCAATGTCAGTCCTGCCAAAGTCTGAATATCTGCCAAAGCTTTGTAAATGGCATTTTCCCCTTCGTTGCGGGCCGCATGGCCTGTTTTTCCTTTCGATTCACAATCGAGTATTACTAATCCCTTTTCGGCAACGGCCATCTGCATCCCGGTAGGTTCGCCCACTACTGCCAGACTGATCTTCCCGAATTTTTCCAGGACGGAAGTTACACCATGTAAACCGGATATCTCCTCTTCTGCGCTCGCACAGAAAATCAGGTTGTAGGGTTGCGACTTTGATTCCAGATGACGGAAGGCACAGAGAAGTGATACCACAGAAGCTCCTGCATCGTTGCTGCCAAGCCCGATCAGCTTACCGTCAATCTCCGTAGCGCCAAAAGGATCGTAGCTCCAGGTTTTGGCCGGCCGGACAGTATCGATATGCGAATCCAGCAGAATGGTCGGCAAATCCTCCTTCCAATTTGAGGAGAAAAGCCAGACATTGTTGTTATCCCGGTAGGGTTTGTACCCCCAAGTGTTCAATGATTCTTCGATTAAAGTCGCCACAGCCCCTTCCTCATGGCTCAGGGATGGGATCCTGATCATGGCGCGTAACAACGAAAGGGAGTCTTCGAGGAATATGGGGTTCATAAGTTATTGAATCAAAATTTGTTTTTCATTGATATAAGTGCCTAAAGTGTGCTAAAGTGCCTAAAATGCCTAAAGTTATGGACTCCAAACAAATCTGGCAAATACAACAAGTACTTTAGGCATTTTAGGCACTCCAAATACTTTAGGCACTACTTATTCCAAAACCAACCGGGTACCTCTCAGCCCTTCAGAAATTCCGGCAGGGTTGGTAATTACGACCACCCCCACACCCCGGTTCAGGGCAGCAAATCCGGTGGATAATTTCGGGATCATCCCCCCCGAAACAACACCCTCTTTTTTAAGTTGCTCGAAGAGCTCCGGGTTTATTTCCTGTACAAGCGTGTGCTCGTTAGATTCGTCCATCAGTACTCCGTTTTTTTCAAAACAGTATATCAATCGTACTTCATAATCGAAACACAGGGCAACTGCCAGTTCGGAAGCAATGGTATCTGCATTGGTGTTGAGCAATTGTCCATGGCCATCATGGGTGATGGGCGCTATCACCGGAACGGCCCCATCATTCAATAACTCATTCAATGCCTGATAATTGATGTATTTAATATCCCCGACAAATCCGTAATCAATTTCACCTACCGGTCGTTTGGACGCGCGGATCAGATCAAGATCGGCGCCGGTCAGTCCGATGGCATTGTTGCCCAATGCCTGCAAACCGGCAACAATATTTTTGTTCACCAGTCCGGCATAGACCATGGTAACCACTTTCAGGGTCCCGGCATCGGTAATTCGGCGCCCTTCCACTTTTTTGGTTTCTATTCCAAGCTTCTCAGACAGGGTTGTCGCCGTTTTGCCACCGCCATGAACCAATATTTTATTACCGGCAATCCGCGAAAAATCTTTTAACAAAGATTTTAAAGAAGCTTCTTCTTCAACAACATTCCCTCCTACTTTAATGATTGTCAGGTGATCTCTCATATATTGTTCTCCAGTATCATTTTTAAAACTGTTTGGGCCGAATATACACGATTTTCTGCTTCCT
>JAMDDG010000297.1 GCA_023488865.1 Bacteroidota bacterium
AGAAGAAGAACAACGAAAAAGTGAGTACCAACAACGGTAAAGTATTGGCTGCCAAATGTTCAAAATTACCATGGATCAGCGGGGAAAAGAGTATCCCGCGCAAACCGGTTACCTCCCTCGGAAGAATACCCCAGTCCGAAAAATCGAATCCATATTCAACCTCTGCCAGTTTAATCAGCCACAACAGCACAATCAGGGAAAACGAAACAAAGAGGGAATACCAACCGATACGTTTTTCAATTTGAAATTGTTCTTCCGAATAATTTCCGGGATAATAACGGGAAAGTAGAGGCATTTATTTCAGTTTTATCCTATTCCATGTTTCTATCGGTTAAGAGATGGGCAATGGGTGCTCTATCTTCTCTTTTAGCAAGGCGATAGCAAAAACGTCCCCCACATTCCTGACAAAATGGAAGGTCAAACCTTTCAGGTAGATTTCATTGATTTCTTCCAGGTCTTTACGGTTCAGTTCGGACAAAATGATCTCTTTGATTCCGGCTCTTTTGGCGGCTAAAATTTTCTCTTTGATTCCACCTACCGGGAGGACCTTCCCGCGAAGGGTAATCTCACCGGTCATGGCTAAGTGTTTCTTCACTTTACGTTGGGTAAATGCCGATGCCAAAGCCGTGGCCATGGTAATCCCGGCCGAAGGGCCATCCTTGGGTATAGCGCCTTCGGGTACGTGAATGTGGACATCCCACTTTTCAAATACATCGGCTTTCAATCCAAGGGATGAAGCATGTGATCGCAAATATTCAAGTGCGATGGCTGCAGATTCTTTCATCACATCCCCCAAATTGCCGGTTATGTTGAATTTCCCTTTGCCGGCGCTCAAACTGGTCTCTATGTAAAGGATCTCACCTCCGACGGAGGTCCAGGCTAATCCGGTAACGACGCCGGCATATTCATTTCCCTCGTAACTATCTTTGGTATATTTCGGTACGCCTAAGTATCCGCGCAGATCTTCTTCTGTCATTTTTTTATTGTACTCACTACCTGACACGACTTTACGGGCCACTCTTCTGATCACCTTGGCCAGCATTTTATCCAGTTCGCGAACACCCGATTCGCGGGTATAGTTCTCGATGATCCGGTCTAATATCTCTTTGGAGAAGGTGATACTGTTCTTTCCCATGCCATGATTTTCCAGTTGACGCTTTACCAAATGCCGTTTGGCTATCTCCCGCTTTTCCTCCATCAGGTAACCGCTCACATCAATCAGCTCCATACGGTCCCTCAGGGCAGGATGAATGGTAGAAACAGTGTTGGCAGTTGCGATAAACAGTACCCTGGAAAGATCAAAATCTACATCAAGGTAGTTGTCATGAAATTCGATATTTTGTTCAGGATCCAATACTTCCAACAGGGCTGAAGCCGGATCTCCGTGAAAATCACTGGATACCTTATCTATCTCGTCCAGAATAAAAACGGGATTAGCCGAACCCGCTTTGATCAGGTTCTGGATAACCCGGCCAGGCATGGCCCCTATGTAAGTTTTCCGGTGGCCCCGGATCTCTGATTCATCATGCAGGCCCCCAAGGCTCATCCTGATGTATTTCCGGCCCAGTGCACTGGCGACTGATCTGCCCAAAGAGGTCTTCCCAACTCCCGGAGGGCCATAGAGACAAATGATCGGTGATTTCATGTCCCCTTTCAATTTCAATACTGCCAGATGTTCGAGGATACGCTCCTTCACATTATCTAAGCCAAAATGATCTTCATTCAATACTTTCTCCGCATGGTTAAGGTCGAAATTATCCTCGGTATATTCATTCCAGGGTAGTTCCAGCAGCGTATCCAAATAACCCAGCTGAACGGAATATTCACCGGCAGCAGGGTTCATGCGTGACAGCTTAGCCATTTCTTTGTCAAACAGCTTTTGAACCTCTTCTTTCCATTTCTTCTGTTTGGCCTTCTTTTTTAACTCCTCAAGTTCCTGTTGTACCGGACTCCCGCCCAGCTCATCCTGAATGGTTTTAATCTGCTGATGAAGAAGATATTCCCTTTGTTGCTGGTCCATATCGACCTTCACTTTCTGTTGGATGTCCTTCTTAAGTTCCAGCATCTGAACCTCTCTCATCAAAAGGGAGAGCAGTTTGGTGCTGCGGTCTTTGATATCGTTTCGCTCCAATAAATCCTGCTTTTCTGCAGTGCTCAGCTCTGTATTGTTACAAATGAAATTGACCAGGAAAGTGACATTTTCAATATTCTTGACAGCGAACTGGGCCTCCTGAGGGATGTTCACCGATGATTTTACAATTTTGAGGGAGAAATCTTTGAGCGATTCGATAATGGCAAAAAATTCGTGTGATTTGGTGTCTGAAACGACCTCTGAAAGGGGATGGACACTTGCCTTTAAATAGGAAGGATGCTCAACTAATTTTTCAATCAAAATGCGCTTTTTGCCCTGAAGGATCACGGTAGTTGTTCCGTCGGGCATTTCGAGAATCTTCAATATCTCGGCCATCGTCCCTACCGAATAAAGATCTGCCAGTTGGGGATCGTCAACCTGACCATTTCGCTGGGCTACCGTTCCGACCATTCTTGTTTCTCCATATGCCTCGCGGACCAGGTTCAGCGACTTGGACCTGCCAACGCTGATAGGCATCACCACACCCGGGAAAAGGACCGCATTCCGCAAAGGTAATATTGGCAGTACATCAGGCACATTGGCGGAGAAAAGTTCATCATCGTCCCCATCCGCTATGATCGGATAGAAATCCTGCTGATCCTCATCCATACTGGAAAATATAAAGGTGCCCTTGCTTTTATTCTTTGAATTGTTCATTGTAGCGTTTGTAATATGACAAAATGTCGGAATCTATGTTTCTTCCCGACGCGGAGATTAGAGGGTCAATAGTCGTGCCAAAACTTCCTGAAACATAACAAACAACTTGTACCGTTGTTTAAAGCAAAGAAGCCCCGTATTTTGGAATACGGGGCTTCTTTTACAAACACAAAGAATTAAGCCTTGCGTTTGTCCATGTGTTTCTGATAACGGGTCATGAATTTATCGACGCGTCCTGCTGTATCGACCAATTTCATCTTGCCGGTATAGAAAGGGTGCGATGTATTCGAAATCTCCACTTTCAACAATGGATACTGAACACCTTCAATTTCGATGGTTTCTCTTGATGCAGCCGTTGATCTGGTGATAAAAGTATGATCGTTAGACATATCTTTGAAACAAACCAAACGATAGCTTTCCGGATGTATTCCCTTTTTCATGATGCTAAATTATATCTTTTAATCTTTTCTGGATTCCTCATTTACGGGTTGCAAAGATAAGGATAATTTATAATTCTGCAACAGATTTGTAAAAAGTTATCATACAATACCGATGATTTTTATTGGGGGTTTTTCTGGTCTCTTTTATCACGCTCTTCCCGCAACAACCGGACATCTTTCATCAGCATCGGGGCACGTTCGAATGGCGCATTCCGGTCGAAAAGGTAGCGCATGGTGTAATGGGTTTTGGTATGTACGCCACCAACTGACATGTACATCGCCACCATTTTAGGATTAAAATCGCCCACCCACGAAAGTTCAACCTCCTTGTACCAGGGTTTCCGCTTCATGATCTTGTCGAGGTGCCAGAATACCGCCGACTCCAGTCCGCACCCCTGGAATTTAGGCACCACCCCCATTACAAGGATACGGGTCCGGGTGATCGTTTTCATCTTCAGGTACCAAAACAATTTCAGCAGGTTCCAACCGTTGAGTTTACCCTTCAGCCTGGCCAACAACTGGTTCCAGTCGGGTATCATGCCGAAAAAGAGTACCGGCTCGTCATCGTGGTAAGCAAACCAGATAAATTCTTCATCGGCAATAAGTTTGGCAATTTTCATCATGCCGTGGATGTCATCCAGATCTACCTCCTGGTGATTATCGTGACTGGCCCAGGCCTCCCCGTAAATATGGGTAAACTCTTTGATATGCCGCTCCATCTGGTTGAACTTCACATGCTCAAACCTGAAATGCGGTTTGTTGGCTACCCACTCCGCGATTTTCCAGAACCTCTCCGGGAATGGGTTCCGCCGGTCGATGTGGTAGGTATATTGCTCGAAATAGATTTTAAAACCGTAAGATTCGAAGAGCGAAAGATAGTAAGGTTTGTTGTAGGGCATCCCAAACCCCTGAGGCATAAAGCCCTTCACCAATAATCCCCAGTTGATCATGTTTTCGCCAAAATTCACCGGACCGTCCATCGCCTCCATACCCCGCTCGGCCAGCCATGCTTTGGCAGTATCAAACAATAAAAATGCAGCTTTCTGATCATCCACACACTCAAAATAGCCAACCCCACCCGTCGGTTGTTTGAAAGTGCTGCATTTGTTTCTGTTGATGAAGGCCCCGATGCGGCCGATGGTTTTACCGAGATCGTCGTTCAATATCCACCTCGTCCCATCCCCATGCTTAAAAAACGCGTTCTTCTTCGGGTCAAAAGTACTGTCAACCATCACCTCCAACGGTGCAATCCAATTTGGGTCATCTTTGTAGATCTGGTAGGCAACCCGGTGAAATGCGGCAACAGAGGGCTTGTCATTTACTTCAATAATCTGCATAACAATGATTTAAAAATCAAAATATTCATTTTACCCGGTTCCGGTCCGTGACCAATTCTTTTACGGAATCGCATTCCAACTGATCAATCAACTGTTCTGCATTGTCCTGTGCAACCGCCGAATCCAGGGTACGGAGCAGATATGCCTGCTGCAACGCAATCTCGTACAGCTCAGGGTTTCGCATGGCAATTTGCACAAACACCCGCCTGAAAACCATCGAAAGTTGGGCATCTTTGGCCAAAGGGGGGAAAAGTTCAAGGAAAGTTTCAAAACGTTCATTTTTTGCTGAACGATCTGTTAAGGCAAGCCGGCCCATTATCAACAGACCGGTAATCTTGCTGAGGCTCTTTTTGCCCAGACAATATTCTACCGCTTTTTCAAAAGCAAACGGCGTCTTCGAGAAAAGGTTCATGGCTGCCTGTTCGGCTATTTCGATGTGTTGGATTTGCTTCACCCAAAAATCCATCTGGTTTTCAGTCACCTCTTCCGGCTTTTCCAATAAGGTTGCCAGGATCATGGTTTCGCGCCACTGCTTGTTCCACAACTTCAGCGCCAGCAAGTGATTGGGGGTATATCTCCCGGCCAATTGCTGTAACGAAATAATGGAAGCGCCCAGATTCAGCTTGTAAACAACCCCTCTCCGGGTCATTGAACCTGAAACCTCGCCGTTTTGTAAAGTTTTTACTTTTCTAAGTATCTCTTGATAGACCTTTTCGGAACCAGGATCATCGAGCAAATATTCCATCCACGAAATTTATAGCTACAGTTGCAAAAATAACAACTTTCCTTTGTCTATTCCGAAAAACAGCCCTATATTTGCGGTCGAAA
>JAMDDG010000392.1 GCA_023488865.1 Bacteroidota bacterium
GGCCCACAGGCTTCGGCTTTTATCGTCTCTATCGCTTATCTCATCAATGCGGATATTCGTCTTCGGGAAGTATTGCAAAGCATCCATCCACATCCAAGTGTAACTGAAGGAATCCAGGAATGTCTTCGTGTTTTTTACAACCAATCCATCTTTAAACCACAGGCTTTCCCAACATTGATCAGGATAACGGAGTGGAAACCCTGATCAATTAAAAATTAAAAATCAATGTCGTTTAGACAAAGTGATGCTCCGTTTTCCGAGTGAGCGACTCCGCAGGAGTTTTCCGTGAATAACCCCCAGTGCAACTGGGGGACATGCGGGATAAAAATCTTCATAAACCCCATCGGGGTTACCCATAACAAGGTATTGCAAACTTTATCTTGAAATTGTTGGGTAACTCCTACGGAGTTTATTTTAATGTGTGCCTTTCTTTTCCTCCGGTTAAAACCGGAGGTTATTCGCGGGCAACTCCTACGGAGTTCTATTAACAACATTGGATTACAAATTACAAATTCGGGAAGTCTCGTCTTTATCTATTAATTCGTATTTCGGTTTGAAAAGCCAACAATATTCGATTCATAACAAATTTTTAATTTGTAATTTTTAATTTGTAATTCTCTTCTACCTATCTTCGCTGACGTTTTAACCATTAAATCCGGCTACATGATCCTCTTCTTCAAAGAGAGCAGCAAAACGATTGCTGTAGGAACCCAGGTTTCATTGAATCAATCAGATATAGATAAATTGTGTTGGCTTTTCGGAGATGCCAAAATGATCCTGGCCAATCATTTGGAGGGTCAATTTGTTGGTCCGCGAAAAGAGATGATCACCCCCTGGAGTACCAACGCTGTCGAGATAACCCAAAATATGGGTATCAATGGAATTTTACGCATCGAAGAATTCTTTGCAGCCGACGACAAAACCACCATCGATCCCATGCTACAAGCCAGCTATATGGGGCTCGATCAAACAATTTTCACCATCGAACACCAACCGGAGCCGGTTATCTACATTGATGATATTTCTGCATACAACCGTAAGGAAGGGTTAGCGCTCAGTGATGACGAAATTCAATACCTTGAAGATGTTGCAGCAAAAATTGGTCGCAGACTTACTGACAGTGAGGTATTTGGATTTTCACAGGTCAATTCGGAACATTGCCGTCACAAGATATTTAACGGAACTTTTATCATCGACGGGATCGAGAAAAAGTCAACGTTGTTCGAACTGATAAAAAAAACGACCAGGACCAATCCAAATACCATTGTTTCAGCTTACAAAGATAATTGTTCTTTTAGTGAAGGACCTAAAGCAGAGCAGTTTGCGCCAATTTCACAAGATCAGCCCGATTTTTTTCAGATAACAGATATCGATACCGTGTTATCACTGAAAGCAGAAACACACAATTTCCCCACTACGGTAGAACCGTTCAATGGAGCTGCAACCGGCACCGGAGGTGAGATTCGGGATCGTATGGCCGGTGGAAAAGGCAGTTTCCCTATAGCCGGAACAGCTGTTTACATGACTTCCTACTCGCGTAATGACGATAATAACCGGCCATGGGAACAGCATATTACACCCCGGAAATGGTTGTATCACAATCCGGAAGAGTTGCTGATCAAAGCTTCCAATGGAGCATCGGATTTTGGGAACAAGTTTGGACAACCCCTTATCAACGGATCAGTACTTACATTTGAGCATGCCGAAAACCAAAAGAAATACGGATACGACAAAGTTATTATGCAAGCAGGTGGCATCGGGTATGCCAGAAAAGAAGACAGTTTAAAAGGGATTCCACAAACAGGTGAAAGTGTGGTACTGCTTGGAGGCGACAATTACCGCATCGGAATGGGGGGCGGCGCCGTCTCTTCAGTCGATACAGGTGCTTTCGAAAGTCATATTGAACTGAATGCCGTTCAACGCGCCAATCCGGAGATGCAAAAACGGGCGTACAATACCATTCGTGCTTTGGCAGAATCCGGCAAGAACCCCATTGTCTCTATCCACGACCATGGTGCCGGAGGCCATCTGAATTGTCTTTCAGAATTAGTTGAAGAAACTGGAGGACAGATATTTGTGGATCAATTACCTATCGGTGATCCTACTTTATCAGCCAAAGAAATCGTCGGAAATGAATCACAGGAGCGGATGGGTTTCGTAACCGGAAAAGAAAATCTGGAATGGATCCAACGCATTGCCGAACGTGAAAGATCACCGTTTTACGTAATCGGTGAGACCACCGGGGATCATAAATTCACATTTGTCAACCGCAAAAATGGGGAACGCCCCATCGACATGGAGTTGGCTACCCTCTTTGGCAAACCACCACGTACCTTGCTTGAAGACAAGACCCCGGATCAAAAATTTGTAGAAATTAAATATTCCAAAGATTTAATATACAGTTATTTAGAACAAATCTTACAGCTTGAATCGGTTGGTAGTAAAGATTGGCTCACCAACAAGGTTGACCGTTCCGTAACCGGAAGAATCGCCAAACAGCAATGCGCCGGTGAACTGCAGCTTCCTTTGAACAACCTCGGGGCAGTTGCCATTGATTACCAGGGTATCAAAGGGATTGCCACTTCGCTCGGACATGCACCTGCAGCAGGGTTAATTAATCCTGTATATGGTTCCGTACTTTCCATTGCAGAGGCTCTTACCAACATTGTTTGGGCTCCCCTCACCCATGGACTCAAAGGAGTTTCACTTTCTGCCAATTGGATGTGGCCGGCCAAAAATCCGGGAGAAAACGCGCGATTGTACCAGGCTGTTGAAGCTGCATCCGATTTTGCCTGTGCTTTGGGAATCAATATTCCTACCGGAAAAGATTCCTTATCCATGACACAGAAATACAAGGATGAGGTTGTTTATGCTCCGGGTACTGTAATTATCTCGGCTTCAGGCGAAATTTCCAACCTTAGAAATATCATTGAACCTGTTCTGGTCAATGATGCTGCAAAAACAATTTACTATATAGATTTCTCTAAATCTAAAAGGGTTTTGGGAGGCAGTTCGCTTGGACAAATCCTCGCCTCTGTAGGAGAAGAGGCCCCAACAGTATCTGATCCAGCCTACTTCGCAAAGGCATTTCAAATCCTACAGGAGGCAATCAATTCAGGTTTTGTGGCTTCAGGTCATGATGTATCGTCTGGAGGAGTGATAGTTACCATGCTGGAAAGTTGCTTCGCACAAAATTTCGGCGGAATAGAGGCCAACCTCTCGTTACTCAACGAACCAGACAGTGTAAAAGCCATGTTTAGCGAGAACCCGGGAGTTATTGTCCAGGCTAATGATCCTGTTAAATTTGAAAAACTGTTCCATCAAGCCAATGTTACTTGCATTCCAATCGGGAAATCTGTTGCGGAAAGAGTCATCAGAATTACCAACTTCTCTGATAGATATATTTTCGAAATAGACAAGCTTAGGGAAAACTGGTTTAGACCCTCTTACCTGCTCGATAAAAAGCAATGCGGAGAAAAATTGGCATTGAATCGTCTCAATAACTACAAACAAAATGTACTATCATTCAATTTCGGTGATTTTGCCGGGAATTTCTCCTCAATGGGCATATATCCAAAGCGGAGAATACAATCGGGTGTAAAAGCCGCAATTATCAGGGAGAAGGGCGTTAACGGTGACAGAGAAATGGCCTGGAGTCTTTATCTGGCCGGATTTGATGTAAAAGATGTCCACATGACCGACCTGATTACCGGTCGTGAAACACTTGAAGATATCAGTCTTATTGTTTTTGTTGGAGGATTCTCAAACTCGGATGTCCTTGGCTCAGCCATTGGTTGGGCAGGTGCATTTAAATACAATGAAAGGGCGAAAGCAGCCCTGGATAATTTCTACAAAAGAAAAGACACCCTGAGTTTAGGCGTATGCAACGGTTGTCAGCTAATGGTTGCCCTGGATCTCATCTATCCTGAGAAAAAAGAGAAGATGAAGATGTTGCACAACGAATCGCACAAATTTGAATCATCATTTTTAAATGTAGATATTCTTGATAACGAATCAGTTATGCTGAAGTCACTTGCAGGCAGAAAACTGGGTATTTGGGTGGCACACGGAGAAGGAAGGCTTTCTATTCCGGAAAGCGAAGATCAGTACAAAATCCCAATGAAATACTCCTTCGCCAACTATCCGGGAAATCCAAACGGATCAGACTACAATACCGCTGCCATTTGCTCGGCAGATGGTCGCCACCTGGCCATGATGCCACATCTCGAAAGGGCAATCTATCCATGGCAATGGGGTTTCTACCCTGCTGATCGAAAAGTTGATCAGGTTACACCATGGATTGAAGCCTTTGTGAATGCCCGGAGGTGGATTGAAGATTTAAAATAGAAAAAGGGCGCGAAGCCCTTTTTCTATTTTAAATCTTCAGGTTCAAACCCTCTGCTCACGGACCGGGCAAGGCATTGACTTTGTTTATCCGGATCAAGGTATCCGCTTTCCGTTTCATAAATTTTGGAAAGTAGATAATCCGCCTCTCCTAACCCATGATCGGATGCCAGGTTAAAATATTCAATCGCTTTCTCAACATCTTTCTCCACCACTTCACCAGAAGTATAAAATTCTGCCAGACTGATCCATGAGGCAGCAAAACCATTTTCAGCTGACTTGCGAAATAATTCCATGGCTGCTTTTTTGTTTTCTTCTACCCCTTCGCCATAGAACATCATTCCCGCTAAATTGTATTGGGCTTGTGGATAATTTTTATCGGCAGCTTTTTTGAAATAGAAATAGGCCTTTTGAAGATTCTTTTCACCCGTTTCACCAAAGTACCACATGACCCCTAAGTTGTAGGCGCCCAACATGTAACCTGCATCATCAGCACGTGTGTACCATTTGAAAGCCTCCTGTGGATCTGCTTTTATTCCTTTGCCCTGATGGTATAAATTACCAAGGTTGTTCATCGCCTCTGCAATCCCGCCATTGGCAGCAACTTCATATTGTTCAATAGATTTATCGGGATCTGCTTCACAACCTAATCCTGTTTCAAACATGACTGCCAGATTGAAGGCAGCTTTCGGGTAGCCGGCAGCAGATGCCTGTCTGTACCATCTCAATGCCTCACTCAGATTTTTTTCAACTTTTACTCCATTCTCGAGGTAGACTGCAGTTTTAAACATGGCGCCCGGTACCCCCTTTTCAGCGGCCTTCAAATACCATTCATATGCCTTGTCTTTGTCAGACCAGTAGGTTTCACCTTTTTCGTGCAAAAGTCCCAAAATGTAGCATGCTCTGGGATGACCCGCTTCCGCAGATTTTTTAAAATAGTCACCTGCCGAATATTTGTCCCGTTCAATCCACTCACCTGCCAGACAAATGCTGGCATATTGGTATTGGGCTTCCAGGTTTCCCTTTTCTGCTGCAAGTGACT
>JAMDDG010000205.1 GCA_023488865.1 Bacteroidota bacterium
TTCGGGTACGCCCGGCAGGACCGCAAAGATCGGCCAAGGGTCTCTATCGGGGCCAAACTGGTCGCTGATATGCTGTCAGCAGCCGGCATCGACCGTCTAATTACCATGGATCTTCATGCAGATCAAATCCAGGGTTTTTTCAATGTCCCGGTCGACCACCTCAGCGCAGTTGCACTTTTCATCCCCTATATTCAACAGATGGGGCTGAAGGACATCGTGGTAGCTTCTCCCGATACTGGTGGAACAAAAAGGGCCAACGTCTTTGCCAAACATCTGGGTACCGATATGGTGATCTGTCACAAAACACGGACCAAAGCCAATTTAATTGACTCAATGACCCTAATCGGGGATGTCGAAAATAAAGATGTAATTATTGTGGACGACATCATTGATACTGCCGGGACTATTGCCAAAGCGGCTGATCTGATTAAATCCAAAGGCGCCCGTTCTGTCCGCGCCTGCGCCACCCATGCCGTTCTCTCCGGATCGGCTATCGAACGTTTAGAGGACTCCGCACTTGACGAAGTATTACTGACAGATACGATTCCCATGCACAGGCATTCAGATAAAATCACCGTACTTTCCTGTGCCCCTTTGTTTGCGGATGTTATTCAAAAAGTGTACGAGGACAAATCCATCAGCTCATCCTTCATTTAATTGAAAATTAGACAGCCACTCTTTTTTCCAAATAAATTATTAATTTTGTGCCCGATTTAGCAGCATG
Organism: Bacteroidota bacterium; assembly: GCA_023488865.1. Taxonomy (GTDB): domain Bacteria; phylum Bacteroidota; class Bacteroidia; order Bacteroidales; family Prolixibacteraceae; genus CAINVV01. The sequence goes on from JAMDDG010000205.1 coordinate 725, forward strand.
CCTTTAAGGGTGTGATGCGGATACCTTTCACACTGAAAGGAGGTCTGAGTAAACACTTTATTATTAAAAAAATTTAGAAATGAAGAAATTTGAAATTAAAGGTACTGCGCGTCAGGCCCTTGGAAAAAAAGACACCAGGAATCTGAGAGCTCAGGACTTAGTACCATGCGTTCTTTACGGAGGTGAAGCCCCCATTCACTTTTATGCACCGGAAAGTGATTTCCGCAAAATTGTGTACACTCCAAATGTGTACCAGGCTGAACTGAATATAGAGGGAAAAATCTACGATGCCTTCATGCAGGAGTTACAATTTCACCCGGTCACCGACAAACTTTTGCACGTCGACTTTCTACAAATCAGCGACAAAAAAGCAGTTAAAATTGACCTTCCCGTACGATTGGACGGTTATGCCAAAGGGATACAGCAAGGAGGTCGTTTGAAAGCCAATCTTCGCACATTGCGGGTCAAAGGTATTTTCAAAAATCTACCGGATGAAATCGTTATCGACGTTACCGACCTTGGTATTTCTGAAAGTATCCGCGTGAGTGATATTAAATCGGAGGGATTTGAGATTATGAACAAAAAGTCTGTTCCGGTTGCTACCGTAGTCGTAACCCGTGCAGCTCGTGCTGCCATGGATGCACCCGCTTCCCAGGGAAAGAAATAAACTGAATTTATGCCATTCATCGTTCGATGAAACGAACAAATGAATAGACATAATTTCGAAATCAACGACTAAAATGAAAATAATCATCAGGGATATTCCATCTGGCAATTGAAAACAAATTATTAACAGATGAAGTATTTGATCGTTGGTTTGGGAAATATCGGAAATGAGTACGATAATACCCGTCACAACATAGGATTTACGATATTGGATGCCTTGGCCAAGGCGTCCAATATCTCTTTTAACGACCAGCGTTACGGTTTCATTGCTGAGATGAAATATGCATCCAGAACGCTTATCCTATTAAAACCCAACACCTTTGTAAACCTGAGCGGAAGGTCGGTGCACTACTGGATGCAAAAAGAAAAAATCCCGGTTGAAAACGTTTTAATTTTAGTCGACGACCTTGCTTTGCCACTTGGCAAAATCCGCCTCCGCTCCAAAGGAGGGGATGCCGGACACAACGGGTTGAAAAGCATCCAGCAAATTCTCTGCACCAATGAATACAGCCGGCTGCGTTTTGGCATCGGTGATGATTTTCCGCGAGGATATCAGATAGAACATGTATTAGGCAAATGGACCCGCGAAGAAGAAGAGGTAATCAACTCCAAACTCGAAAAATGTATCGAGATCATTAAATCCTTTGTAACTATCGGCATAGAATTGACAATGACCAAGTTCAACAAAGGAGCCTGATACAATTTTGGATTTTCAATTTTAGATTTTCGATTTTCGATTGACGCCACAGGCAAAATTGTATTCATTTTTGATCTGCCACTCTCCCTGTCTCCCCCTCTCTCCTTCCCTCCGTCTTTCTTTTCTCACCACTCCGTCACCTTGTCAATATCCCTGCGGTCTTTTTTGGTGGGTCTGCCTGCACCACGATCCCGGGCAAAAAGCGCGCCCCCATAATTTATATCAAGTTTTAACAACTCTTCCTGTGGCGTAATGTCTTCCATATAATTTGGAACCAGTTTAGCGCCAACCCTTTTCCCAAGTAGTTCGATAACACGATAGGAGTAAGTGACAGGATTTTTCCTTACCAGGATAATCTCCCCCGTTTTGACCACCCTGGATGGTTTGCAGGCGACACCCCCAATGGTTACACGCCCTTTTTTACACTCCTCCGTAGCCAGGCTTCGGGTTGCATAAACCCTGACTGACCAGAGCCATTTATCTATACGAATTGGTTCATCCATGGACCAAAGATAACTAATTTTCGATTTTGGATTTTGGATTTTGGATTGGCGCTACGGGCAAAATGGTTTGGATTGAAAGTTTAATTTTACTAAGACGAAAGTAAGAGTTTTAGAGTTAGCTAGGAAAACTAAGACACGAGAAAATCAAGCATAACGCTAATCGAAAATCCAAAATCGAAAATCCAAAATTTAATTCTTCAAACCTTTCATCCCCCACCTGCGGAATTAAACTTTTCAGCGCTTTTGCTGTCTATGTTTTGTTATTTTTAACCATTCATATAACAGCAATCAAGACATACATGAAAAGATACCGCATTAGCTTTTTACTGCTTATTCTTCTGGCCTTTTCGACATGTGTTACTTACAGGGTCGAAAAAGCGGAAACAGCGAATATCCACCTTGATTCGCTTATTAACCTACCGGTAAGCCAAAAGGTGGAAAAGATGATTAAACCTTACCGTGATAAGGTCAATACCGACATGAACGAGGTCCTTTGCCAATCTTCAGAAGCATTGTATGGTGGCAAACCGGAGAGTCCGCTGACCAATTACTGTGCAGACCTGGTGTTGGAAGAATCAAACCGGTTTTGCGCTGAGAAATACCCGAAAATGAAGATAGATGTTTCGATAATCAACCGCGGCGGATTGCGCATTCCGTTGCCAAAGGGAGAGATTAAAACCATGACGATGTTCGAACTGATGCCGTTTGAAAATGAGATCGTTTTTCTCAAATTACCGGGTGATTTAATGCTGGAATTTATTAACCATCTTGCTGCACGAGGCGGAGAGGGTGTCAGCGGCCTGCGCTTCGGTATCAAAGAGGACAAGGCTGTTCAGCCTGAAATCGAAGGCAAACCGATTAATGCAACTCAATCCTATTGGCTTGTTACCAGTGATTACATTGCTGATGGAGGCGACGGAAGCGAAATTTTAGCCAAATCAACCGAGCGGATAAATACCGGAATCAAAGCAAGGGATATGTTTATTCAATATTTCAAAAGATTGGGAAAAGAAGGCAAAACAGTAACCGCAAAAACAGACGGGAGGATCTACGATGCAAAATAGAAGAACCTTTATTAAAAAACTGGGTGCCGGAAGTCTGGGAGTATTTGTATTGAGTACTCCTATGCAGGCCTTTGCCAAAAGTGAACTTATACAACTCACCATTCTTCATACCAACGATTTTCATTCACACATAGATCCTTTCCCGAAAGATGCCCCCAGAAATGCCGGCGAAGGCGGGATGGCCAAACGGGCTGCGCTGATTCAGAAAATAAGGAACGAACAAAAGAATGTGTTGGTGTTCGATGCCGGGGATATTTTCCAGGGTACGCCCTATTTCAACTATTTCAAGGGTGAATTGGAATTGAAGCTGATGACCGAAATGGGATACGATGCCGCCACCATTGGAAACCATGATCTTGATAATGGACTGGAGGGACTGGATTCTGAGCTCAAAAACGCCGGTTTCCCGTTTATCAACTCCAATTACAACTTTCCCGGAACCATTCTGGCAGGAAAGATAATTCCATTCAAGATTTTCAGAAAACAGGGAATTAAAATAGGCGTTTATGGACTGGGTATCGAACTTGAGGGATTGGTCAGCAGGCAAAATTACGGCAAAATTAAATACAACGACCCACTGGAAACCGCGCTTCGGATGGAGAAATTCCTGAAAGAAGAAAAAAAGGCCAATTTAATTGTATGTCTCTCCCATCTTGGGTATGTCTACAAAGAGAAAAAAATCAGCGATCTGAACATCGCGGCAGAGACTTACCACACCGACCTTATTATTGGTGGCCATACCCATACCTTTCTCAAAAAGCCGGACAGCGTGACCAACAAATCCGGACAAACGGTTTTGGTTAACCAGGTTGGATTTGGAGGCTTGATCCTGGGAAGGATCGACTATTTCTTCGAAAAAGATGGAAAGAAATTTATTTATAGGAGCCACGCCAGCGGCTCCTATAAATAAAAAAACCGCATTAATTCGAATTGTGTAAAACCCCGAAAATACAGGATTTGAGTGCCTGTCTGATCAGACTTCCAATGGCAGCGTTGCTGCTCCCCGAAGGGATAAGGCCTGTCTTAACGGACATAAGCTTTCTCGTTAAACTTGAAATGTTGAGTTTACCAACTTAAGGAATTAATGCGGAAATATCTTGTGTGAAAGAACGGCTTGATTACCTTTCAAAAATACGTCAGATATCTTATTTTTCAAAGGAATCGATCTTATTTATTATCACATTATTTTCACCGAAAATTTTGCCTAACTAAAAATCATTTTTACATTTGCACCACTCAAATTCAATGCCCCTCTCATGTCAAAGGAGAGATGGGTGAGTGGCTGATACCAGCAGTTTGCTAAACTGCCGTACGGGAAACTGTACCGGGGGTTCGAATCCCCCTCTCTCCGCAACTCTTTGAAAGCCATGCGAAAGCATGGCTTTTTTATTTACCCCCACGACCTGCACCGCAGGTGCAAAGGGAGTTGGGGTAAATAAAAAAGCTCCTGAGCAAAGCGAAGGTGGCTTTCGAAGAGTTTAGCTTCCCCTACCGGGATCACTGAAAGTAATCCTCCTCACCATAGATTCAAAAGAGTTTTAATAACAAAAGCCCTGAGCGCAGCGAAGGAGGCTTTCAACTCATTGCATATCCCCCCATTGGGATCACTGGTAAGTAATCCCCCTCCATTCCATCAAAATACTTCCTCCTCCAAAAGGGCTCACCGTCCAGTACCTCCCGTTCTT
>JAMDDG010000268.1 GCA_023488865.1 Bacteroidota bacterium
TCAATACCTATTCTTCGGAGAAATCTACCAGCACATCCCGGTAGGCGTTGAAGATCATGGATTTGGAGATGAACCCGACATATTTACCGTTGTGGATAACTGGGAGGTTCCAGGCTCCGCTATCCTTAAATTTTTTCATAACCGTATCCATTTTTTCATCGTGGGAGATGATTTCGGGAGGATAAGTCATTATTTCTGACACTTTTTTAGTCGTGTAGAGCTCCTTTTCGAACATAATTTCCCTGACATCGTCTAACAGCACGACCCCTTTGAAATTGTTTAACTCATCCACTACCGGGAAGAGGTTGCGCTTGGATTTGGCTATGATCCTGACAAGTTCTCCCAGGGTGGCATCAGGCTTGACGGTAAGGAGGTCTTTCTCAATTACATTGTGCAAGCGCAGCAGGGTCAGAACGGCCTTGTCTTTGTTGTGCGTAATTAAATCCCCTTTGAGGGCAAGCCGCTTGTGGTAAAGTGAGTGTGGTTCTATTGGCATAATGGTCAGGTAGGCGGTTGCGGCGGTAATCATCAGCGGGACCAGTAACCCGAATCCGCCAGTTATCTCAGCGATCAGGAAGATGGCCGTCATGGGTGAGTGCATCACAGCTGCCATCATTCCGGCCATTCCGGCCAGGGCAAAATTTTTGGCGGGAACGACCTCACCATTGAAATTCAGGATCATGGAAATAAAAAAACCGGCGAGACTTCCCAGAAAGAGAGCAGGAGCGAAGATACCCCCGCTTCCTCCGGCGCCGTTGGTAGTAGCGGTTGCGACGATTTTTACCAGCATAATGACGCCAACCAATATGATTAACACCAATTTGTCGTCCCTGTATCCCGAGAAGAAAGAGTTGTTCAGTATGTGATTTCCCAGGTTGTTTACAATTTGGTTGATGGTAAAATATCCCTCGCCCCAGAGTGATGGGAAAAGGAAGATCATACCACCCAACGACAGGCCTCCAACTAAAATCTTGATATAGGGGCTTTTAATTTTACGGAAGGTACCTTCGATCAAAAGGTTTCCTTTTGTGAAAAGAACGGCAAAAAGCCCGCAAAAGATGCCCAATAAAATATACCAGTGTATGTTGGTGACCTTGAAGGCGGAATCGATCTGAAAATTCATTTCGTAACCGGAACCCATCAGAAAATAGGCCAAAGAGGCGGCTGTTGCGGCCGAAATCATCAGGGGAAGCAGAGAGGCCATGGTCAGGTCTAACATCAGTACTTCGATGGCAAAAAGCATACCGGCTAAGGGTGCTTTGAAGATTCCGGATATAGCGCCAGCAGCACCGCAGCCAATCAGGACCGTCATAGTCCGGTAGTTGAGATGGAAAGTGCGTGCAATCGTCGAGCCGATGGAAGAACCGGTTAGCACGACAGGGGCTTCGGCCCCAACAGACCCCCCGAAACCGATCGTGATGGTACTGGAGATGATGGAAGTAAACATGTTGTGTGCCCGCAGGAACCCTTTCTTCCTTGAAATCGACTCCAGGACTTTGGTAACCCCATGACTGATATCCTCTTTGACAACAAATTTTACATAGATATAGGTAAGCAGGATACCGATCACCGGGTAGAGAAAATAGTGGTAATTTTCCTGCAGGGCATCAAAATCATTGGTCAGAAATTTGCTAAAGATATGAATAAGGTTTTTTAACAGAACGGCGGCGAAACCGCTAAACAATCCAACGACAAAACTCAACACAATTAATCTTTCACGTTCTGTAAGCCGGGAAAAACCATAATGTCTTACTCTGCTAAATAATTCTTTGGAGAAACGCATGTTATAAAATATTGTAAGTCGTTGAAGTATTATAGAAAAAAAATGATTTTCACGATCTATGAAAATGAGAATAGGGTACCCCGTTCATAAAAAAGCAGGATGCAATCCTCATTGGATAGCAAATTTACTTCTTTTTTCATTAATGTCCGGTTAAAACCATTCTTTATTCGTTACGCGGAAAACAAGCCACAAAGAACACTTTACCTCGCAGAGGTTAAAGAAAGCCTTTTCATTTGTTTTACAATAATATTTACCGGACATCATTGATTAATAGATTAATATTGTTAAGTTTACAAATTAATTTTCATTGGATAATTTTTTTGAAGACCGTGAAGGGAATTATTGTTAAACCTGATTTAGGTTTTTAATTCTTGTTCTGATTGTATTTTTACCCTTACTAAATTTTACCATCAGTTGTACGGAATGTCAATTCAGCCATTGTAACCATTTACAACGGGAAGGAGTGCAATTGCTAAAATTATTTCAGAACAAAAGTGAAAAACATGGGAATGGCAGTAAGACCAAACATCCTGATAGTAGATGATGATGACATTAATTTACAATTACTTGTAACCATTCTGAAGATATTGGATGTAAACCTCATCCTGGCACAATCCGGACCGGAGGCATTGTCGAAGATCAGGGATCAGGGGATAGCCATGGCCCTGCTTGATATCCGAATGTCAGGAATGGACGGGATGGAACTCGCCACACTAATCCAGAATGATAAAAGCAGGGATATTATTCCAATCATTTTTATTACAGGACAATTAAAAGTGGAAAATGAACTGGAAAGATGTTATGAGGCGGGGGCTGTCGATTTTATCCTTAAACCCATCCGGAAAAATATTCTTCTCAGCAAGGTGAAGGTTTTCCTGGAATTGTACCGGCAAAAACAGGCTATTCTTGAAGATCATCTTGAATTGGAAAGGACAGTGAATGAACTGATACGGCTCAACAACTTGCTCGTAGAGTCGGAAAAAATGTACCGTACCCTTCTCAACGCTTCCCCTGAAGGCATCTTCATTATGAACATGAAAGGGGTTATCACCGAAATTTCGGATATTACCCACGAAATATTTGGGACTGAAAATAAGGATGAATTTATTGGGGCTCATTTTATTAATTTTGTACCCCCGGAAGAGTTGAAAAAATTCAAAGATGTCCTGAATAAGACTCAAATTGAAGGTTTGGTTCAAAATGTCGAAATCTTTCTGATCAGAAAAAACCACTCCCGATTAATCTGTGAGTTAAGTACTACCTTGATCCAAGAAGCAAACGGCGAGCCTAAAGCGTATATGGCCATTATACGTGATATTTCGCAAAGAAAGAAAATTGAACAACAACTGATCCGCTCTGAACGCATGGTTAGCCTTGGCGAAATGGCTTCAGCCATGGCTCATGAAATCAACCAACCTTTACTTTCCATCTCTCTGGGTATAGATAATTTGTGCCACAAGATAGGAACAGTGAGTGCTTTGAACGAACCTTATTTTCGCGACAAGTCGGAAAAAATATACCAGGATGTTTCAAGAATCGGAAGGATCATTGATCACGTCAGGGCTTTTTCCCGGGACCAGGAAGAATTCACTTCTACCTGTTTTGATCTCAACGAAAGCATTACAAATGCCATCTCAATGATTTCGGAGCAATTCAAAAATCATCACATTAATATAATTGTAAAACTTGATAAAACAATCCAACCAATTGTTGGCAACACTTACCGGTTTGAGCAGGTGATCCTGAATTTGCTGACCAATGCAAAAGATGCCCTCGAAGAAAAAATGAAGAGATCAAAATTCGATTTTGATAAGGTCATCGTTATACGGACTTACCTGAACAACCAAAAAATCAATATTGAGGTGAAAGATAATGGATGCGGCATCGAATCTGACAAAATCGATCGGATCATGTTACCTTTCTTTACTACCAAGGAGACAGGTAAGGGAACAGGGATCGGCCTCTCTATTTCTTTCGGGATTATCAAAGAAATGAATGGGACTTTTGATTTTGAAAGTAATCCTTCGATGGGTACCACCTTCAGGATTACCCTCCCCACCTCAGATATCAGCGAATAAAGAATGCAAGGAAACCTATACCTTTTTTCAAAATGAACCAACTCAATGTACTTATACTGGACGATGAAAAGCGCTTAACAGAAGAACTGACAGAATTTCTGGTGGAGTCCGGATTTCAAGCTTATGAAGCCAACACAGGGAGAGAGGGTTTGTTGATCCTGAAAAAACAACCCATTGATTTGTTAATCCTTGATATTCGTCTTTCCGGTGAAAACGGGCTGGATATTCTGAAAGAGGTGAAAGTCAAATATCCAAACATAGAAGTCATCATGATTTCGGCGCATGGCGATATGGACACTGTGATCGAAGCCATGCGGTTAGGCGCCATTGATTATTTACGTAAACCTTTCAGACACATAGATATTAGGGTCTCGATTGAACGGACCCAGAAGTTTCTGATGCTTCAAAGAAAGCTTGTAAAATTGGAAGAGAAGAATTCCCTGATTTCTAAAAATCTGGAGGAGCGCATTGAACATCATTTTATTGGTGTTAGTCCACAGATTAGGGAAGTTCTGGACATTGCAATGACTGCCTCAAATTTTCCCGATACCAATGTACTAATAACCGGCGAAAGCGGCACAGGGAAGGAAAATGTTGCACGGATTATTCATTTTGCCAGTAAGCGGAAAGATAATTTATTTTGCGCAGTAAACAGCAGTGCAGTAACCGATTCGTTGTTGGAAAGTGAATTTTTCGGCCACAAGAAAGGCTCCTTCACCGGAGCCCTGACTGACAAGAAAGGTTTTTTCGAAACCAGCGACCAAGGCACTCTCTTTTTGGACGAGATCGCGGATATGCCCTTAAATTTGCAGGCAAAAATGTTACGGGTCATAGAAGAGAAAAAAATCACCAGGGTAGGGGAAACCCATCAGGTTGCAGTGGACTTCCGGATCATTTCTGCCACCAACCACCTCCTGGATAAATTGGTAGATGAGAAAAAATTCAGGCTCGATCTCATTCACCGCCTAAATACCCTACACATACATATTCCGCCATTGCGCGAACGACCGGAAGACATTGAACCGCTCCTTCTTTATTTTGCAGAAGATTTCTCTACGAAATTGAACAAACCCGTTCCTCCTATTGATAAAAATTTGGTTCAAGTCTTAAAAAAATATGACTTTCCGGGAAATGTGAGGGAGTTAAAAAACATGACCGAACGCGCCATTATTCTCAGTAAGGGAAGGATCCTCTGTGCAGAGGATTTTCCTGTGAATACCTGCTCTAAATCAACAAGCCCCGTGGTGAACCCAAAACTGAACCTTGAAGAAAATGAAGCGGAACTGATACGTTTGGCGCTGCACAATTTCAACAACAATCAAGTGGCAGCAGCCAATGCATTGGGCATCCAACGGATGGCGCTCGCACGCAAAATGCAGAAGTATAATATTTGCCTTTTGCCTGCTCATTTTTAAAGCCCGAAAATGAGCATGTGCCCGAAAATGAGCATATACACAAAGTTGAAAATTCCA
>JAMDDG010000357.1 GCA_023488865.1 Bacteroidota bacterium
TTCAGGTATTGTCGCGGCATTAGAGAAAATTGAGGCACAATCCGAGTTCTACTTCTTTTACAACAACAAGGTTGTCAAACTCGACAAAAAAGTTTCAGTTGATCTAAAGGATAAAACGATCAACGAAATATTAGATGCCCTATTCAAAGATACGGACATAGAATACACCATCAATAACCGGCAAATTATCCTTTCGGGAAAATCGGGAAAAGAAGCCGGGAGCCCGCTAAGCCAGCAGCAAAAATCCGTTTCCGGAAAAGTAACCGATTCTTCAGGCGGTGCATTGCCCGGTGTTACCGTCGTAGTTAAAGGTACGACTAACGGTTCTATTACCGATGCTAACGGAAGATATTCGCTTGCCAATATCCCGGCAAATGCAACTTTGCAGTTTTCGTTTGTTGGGATGAAAATGCAGAAAATCGCGGTTGGCAATAAAATTACAATTAATGTAGTAATGGAGGAAGAAACAGTAGGCTTAGAAGAGGTAATTGCTGTCGGCTACAGTACACAAAAGAAAGCTAATGTTACCGGAGCTATTTCTACTATTAAAGTAGGGGAAACTCTTGGGAATATTCCGACCACCAATCTTACTTCATTATTAACGGGTAAATTGGCTGGTATAAATATTCAAAGCTTCACCGGTGTTCCTGGTATTTCATCAAACCTTAGCATCCGAACAAACAGTTCAACAAACGCTGCCCCGGCATTATATGTTATTGATGGTGTTGTTCGAACAAAAAGTGCTTTTGATTTATTAGATGCAAATGAAGTTTCCGACATAACCATATTAAAAGATGCTGCATCCGCTGCCATATATGGTGCACAGTCATCAGGCGGGGTTGTGCTCGTTTCTACAAAAAGAGGGAAGACCGGGAAGCCTGTATTTAAATATAACGCTTCTTATTCTATCGAACAACGCACCCAAGTCCCCAAACTTATGAGTGCGGTTGAGGGCGCTTACTTTACCAATTATCTTCATCCCCAAAATGCTGATCACTTTTTTTACTATTGGGATCAGGATGAAATAGACTACATCAAAACAATCAATAATGGTTATGGAGCTGATAATTTGAAAGATGTTTGGGTTGATCCAACCACAATGCATCATTCTTTAAGTGTTTCGGGCGGCTCGGATAAAGTGAGATATTATGCAGGCGGATCATTCGTCAAGCAGGGAGGGTTTATGAAAAATCTGGACTATTCAAAATATAATACGAGGGTCAATGTAAGTATTGATGTTACAAAAAACCTGACAATTTTTGCACAATTAGCAACTGCTAGTACAAAGAGAAACCGAATTACTTTTGAAGAGGATACTGATTTGGCCACTTTGTATAGAAAGCTTCAAGTCTGGCAGCCTGACTGGCGAATGCATACCAGCAATGGAAGCCCAATTGATTTTGGGTGGCTCGGTAATATTAGCGAATTTACCACTGGTAGCTCTGGATACAATACGGACAATGGCACGCAGATTGATATTCTGTTAAATGCCGAATATAAAGTCCCTTTTGCCAAAGGATTAAGATTGAAGGTTCAATATGCTGATAATTTTAATGAGCTGCGCAATAAACGTTTTTTACAAAAGCAAAATTTGGTTAAGATTGAGCGGCAAGGTGCACATAATCACATTTGGACAGATAATATTATCGGAACAATTCAAAGCAACTGGCCAAGCAAACCTAGTCTGCAACAATCCAGTGATGAAACTAAAAATTACCAACTCAATTTTCAGGCAAACTATGATCATAGTTTTGGAAAACATAACCTTACTGCCATATTTGTTTACGAACAAACTGAGAGTAATATAAATTCTTTCTCTGGAGGCAGAGAAACTTTTCCGGTTTCAATTGTTGACCAGTTTTTTGCTACAAGTGATGCAAGAACTGATAGTTATGTGGGCGGATCTGCAAGAGAAGGAGGCCGATTGTCATATATTGGCCAGTTGGGATACAATTACAGTGGAAAATATTTTCTGAATGCTTCGTTAAGACGAGATGGATCCTCCATATTCTCCTCCTCTAAACGTTGGGGGTATTTTCCAACCATTTCTACAGGCTGGATAATCAGCAAAGAATCGTTTTTTGATGTGCCACAAATTAATTTTCTAAAGTTAAGGGCATCCGCAGCTTTGTCTGGGAACGATAATGTTGTAGGATGGCAATGGCTTGATACGTACAGTCCTTCAGGTAACGCCTATTTTGGAGTTCCTCCGGCTATCAATCCCGGAATTCAACTTGATAGGATAACAAATCCTAATATTACATGGGAAAAATCTCGTGACTACAATTTCGGAATCGATATGAATTTTTTAAAACACTGGACTTTGAGTGCCGATTATTGGTTCAAACACACCTATGATATTTTGGGTTCACGCATTCAGGCACTACCAAGTACTTTTGGTTTTTCTTTACCAGCCGAAAACTATGCTAAGGTTGATGCAAAAGGATTTGATCTGGAACTTGGCTATGACAATAAGATTGGAGAACTCAAATACTTTGTAAAAGGAACATTTTCATATGGCACGAATAAGGTGATACAGATGGACTATCCGGCCAATGCCCCGGAATATGCCAACCCTAACGGCAAGCCTTTGGGAATTATTACTGGTTATGTATTTGATAAGATCATAAGAACACAGAGTGAACTTAATGCTGTGCCAGCCAATTTTACTGTTTTTGGATTGAAACCCGAATTAGGGATGATGATTTATAAAGACCTTAGCGGTCCAAATGGGACTCCTGACGGGAAAATTGACAGTTATGATCAGACCTTACTTTCCAAACGAAGAAGTCCACCAGTACGCTATGGGCTTAATCTTGGCGGGACATGGAAGGCGTTCAGTTTAGAATTGATGTTTGCAGGACAAGCTGGAAATAAGAGATTTCCGGATGGGATGAATGGCTGGGTTGAATGGAACCGCGTTCCCAGCTTCTGGCTGGATCATTGGATCCCCGAGAACCCTAATGCACCAATGCCAAATCCCAAATCTGCACAAGGGCCCAATACATATAACACCAATACTGACTTTTGGATGAAGGATGGAGGTTTTGTTCGGTTAAAATATCTGAATGCCACTTATGCTTTGCCTTCCAGATGGATGACAAAGATTGGCCTTTCGACAGTAAAACTTGTTTTTTCAGGCACCAATTTGTTTTGCCTGAGTAAATTTAAGTATTTCGATCCTGAAGTTAGTTCAATGGGATCATACCCTAACATGAAGACTTTTAATTTCGGGTTGGATGTATCATTTTAATTACAAAAGAAAAGATTATGAAAAAAATTATAGGAGTTTTAATAACGTTTTTTTTCTTGCTTAGCTGTACAGACGTGCTTGACAAAAACAATCTTACGGTATTCGGAGGAGATAATGTCTGGACTTCGGAGACAATGACTGCCGCTTATCTGAATAATATTTATTCATCAGTGATGCCGGGGTGGCCATATAATGGATCTGACTCAGACGAAGCAACAGGCGGTAATCCAGGAATGAATAGTTTCCTGAGAGGAATTGCCACTATAGACTCGTGGAATAATTGGCAATATACTGTAATTGACCGTATAAACTTATTTTTAAGTAAAATTGACGGAACCCCTTATTCACCAGAAAAGATTGCGCAGTTTAAAGGGCAGGCATTATTTTGGAGGGCTTGGGTTTATTTCAGTATGGTTAACGGTTATGGAGGAGTACCACTGATATTAGATGTACAGGATTACAAAAACCCGGATGGCCTTTTTGTAAAACGAAATAAAACATCGGAGTGTATTACTCAAATAGTTAAAGACCTGGATGATGCAGCTTCGATGCTGCCGGTTGCTTTTACCGGTGCAGATTATGGTCGTATTGATAAAGGAGCTGCACTAGCTTTTAAGGGAAGAGTATTGTTATTCTATGCCAGCCCGTTGTTTAATCCTTCAAATGATCCCACTCGCTGGCAAGCAGCGTATTCAGCTACCAAAGCGGCAAAAGATTTTCTTGAAAGCAACGGAAAAGGTTTGTATCCTTCCTTTAAAAATATATGGTATGCTGAAAGGAATAAAGAAGTTATTATGGTTAACCAATTTTACAAGCCAGATCATTATGTAAATCAGGCAGCTATTCGGCCAATATTTATTACTAACGGTGCCTGGGGAGCCAATGAACCTACTTTATATCTTGTTAATTCCTTCCCAATGAAAGACGGTTCCACATTTGATCCTTCCAAGCCTTTAGCATACGATACCTTATTCAAATACAGAGATGATCGCTTTTATGCAACACTTACTTTTAATGGAGGGGTATATAATACGCCGGACTTTAAGCCTGGCGAAAAAATATGGACAGGATTTACCAGTAACGGAACATCGCTTGAAAAAGTTATCCACTTTAATAACGCGAATGCAGGTCGAACTGGCTTTTGGCAGGTCAAAGGATTAGATCCAAGTCTTGATCAAGTAAACATAAATTTTGGAACTGTGGACTGGGTCGAGATACGGTTTGCAGAAGTGCTGATGAATTATGGCGAAGCAGCCAATGAGACAGGCAAGACTTCTGAAGCGCTGTCAGTACTTTATGCTATCCGTCAACGTGCCGATATTTTGCCTGGCAACGGGGGAAACTATGGTGTTACGGCAAGCACAGTTTCAAGTATTAGGGAAGCATACATAAAAGAGAGGTTTGTTGAATTTACTTTTGAAGGGAAGCGCTGGAACGATATACGTAGATGGAGAAGATTCGATATTCTTAACAACCAGCAAACACGAAAAGCGGTTTTGATGTATTTAAAACCAGGCGCCCAGATACCATTAATTTCAGATAATATTTATGATCCCACTATATGGTCAAGATTTACACCTAAGATTATTGATAATATTGATAATCCATATAAATTTAATGTATCAGACAAGTACTACTTCTATGCAATTCCTAAAACCCATTTAGACAAGAATGCTAATTTAGAGCAGAATAAGGACTGGGGTGGCACATTCGATCCTTTGCAATAATTCGTAAAAACATTGTATTCTTAAAGGGAGAGGGGGTCTTTCAACACCCTCCCTTTTTCTAAATGTTTAATATTAAACCATGACTAGCCATCTAAAAAGTATCAAAGTGTATTTTCATCAAGTTCCGATGACCCTTATATTTCTGTTATTTTTTATCTCGTCCTATTGCCAATCCATAAAATTAAATACCAGGTATTTTACTATCCAGGTCAATAAAAGTGGAAACATTGAAAGTATCAGGAATAACCAAACAAACAAAGAGTACTGCCCCAATGGCCAGTCATCTGCTTTGCTTAGTTTATATAAAGACAAGAAGGCTATCCTACCGGTTTAATATTAAACATTTAG
>JAMDDG010000380.1 GCA_023488865.1 Bacteroidota bacterium
AAAATTAAAAAGATGAAGGGAGATGAGGAGACAAGGATGGTGGCCGAAGGGGGATCCAGGTATGGATTAAGGAGAATTTAATAGTAAACATGTTCTTAAACATGCTATTGAATGTTGACAATTATATTAATTTATCGTTATTTTGTCAACAATGAATAACCCGCCATGAACACTGTTTTTGCACAACGTATTTCCACTGCCAGGAAGATGGCAGGTTTAAGTATGGACCAGCTGGCTATCTTGTCAGGCCTGAGTAAAAATGCCATATCCCGCTACGAGAATGGTATTATGAAGCCCGACAGCTCAAATCTGGTCAAGCTTTCAAAGGCCCTGAATGTGAAAGTCGATTACCTTTTCCGTAAATCTACGGTTGAGTTAAGTGAAGTTGCCTTCCGTAAAAAAGCAAAGTTGGGAAGTAAAACCATCGATTCTATCAAGTATCGGGTTATCGACCGTTTGGAAAAGTACCTCGAATTGGAAAACATTTTGTCGGTTGACAATCACTTTACCAATCCAATTGCCGCAATTCAGATAAACGAATTCGTTGATGCGGAATTGGCGGCCGAGCGACTCAGGGAAAGTTGGAACCTTGGCTTGAATCCAATCTCCTCGGTGATTGACATGTTGGAAGATAATTTTATCAAGGTAGTTGAAGTGGACGAACCTCTGGAATTTGATGGTCTTTCGGCATTTGTTGATAACAAGATTCCTGTGATAGTTGTGAACAAGAACTTCCCCATTGAGCGCAAAAGATTTACCCTGTTGCATGAATTGGGACATCTGCTTTTATCCCTCAACAAAAACCTTAACGACAAAGAAATTGAAAAGGCTTGTCACAGGTTTGCGGGTGCAATTCTGATTCCCAGGGTCAAATTAATCTCTGAATTGGGGTTGTCGAGGAAACCAATCTATTTGCAGGAGTTGGCTGAGTTGCAAAAGGAGTGGGGAATCAGCATTCAGGCAATAATGTACCGCGCAAAGGATCTTGAAATCATTTCGCAAAGCAAACTGACTAATTTTTATTTTGAGATTGGGAAAAATGTTAGGCTAAAGAAGCAGGTCGATGAATCGAGGTACTGCGCTGCTGAAGCCTCTTACCGGTTTAACCAGTTATTATACAAGGGTATTGCACAAGAATTAATCTCATTTAGTAAGGCTTCCGTTTTATCCAGTCAATCTGTCAATGCCTTAAAAACTTCCCTAAATTTCATTTAATGCAGATTGTTGTCAATGATACAAATCTCTTCATTGACTTGATTCATGCTGAATTAATTGACTTGTTCTTTCAATTGCCTTTTGAAGTCCATACAACCGATTTTGTTGTTGGTGAGATTGAAGATTCTGAACAAGAAGCCATCATCATGGAGCTTATTGTTACAGAAAGGTTGTATGTTGCCGAAATGACCTCTGGTGAAGTCGAGGAAATACTTCTTTTACAAGTGGCTGACAATCGTTTGTCTATTCCTGATTGTTCCGTTTGGTATTATTCAAAAAAAAATAGCTTCATTCTGTTGACAGGTGATAATTTATTAAGAAAAACAGCATCCAATGACCAAATTACCGTACGGGGGATCCTATATGTTTTTGATGAATTGGTCCGCACCGGATTAATATCATCAGTTGAAGCGTCTGTCAAGCTGCAATTTCTTTTGGATACAGGCAGCAGGTTGCCAAAAGATGACTGTATTGATCGGTTAAAGGAGTGGAATAAGTAAACAATTTGTTTAAAATGAAAAGCCCAATAACAGGTAAAGAGATGCGTGTAAGACAAGAGTCACGCAACATGATTTATCGGAATGAAAAATATTCAGTTCTGTTTAATTTTTTTCTCTGTGAAGAATCAGGAGAAAAGTTTGAAGATGAACATTTTGCAGAATTAAATTACAATCAAGTAGTTAATCAATACAGGGTAAGGCATCATATTCCCTTTTCTGAACAGATGTGAGGTTGAAAAGATTCTTCCAACTGGCAAAATGCAATTTAACGCATCTTTATTTTCACCTTCTGAACTTGAGTCCATCAAATACATCGCTGAAAAATTCAAAGAGATGTCAGCCACAGATATTGCGGAAATCAGCCACAAAGAGCCTGCCTGGAAAGACAATATTGATGGAAAGAAAATTATTCCTTTCCATTATGCTTTTGGATTGGTGACTGTGTAAGACTCTCAGTTGCCTTATCTACTTTAGTTAAACCCTCAACGATCTCCACTGTTTCCGCACGCAGGAATGACCTTTCTCAATCTACTAAACCAATAGCCATGCCAAAGCCTATACTTTAAATAACAGGCGTTTCATCGAAAAAGAGTTTTGTGGTAAAAAGTAAGGGCTTCACGCTCCGTGAAACCCTCACTAATGTAAACCTTAGTTATTCGCAGGTACAGGTTCAGTGGCCGGTCCGGCAGGTCTGGAACTTAGCAGCCCGTTGTACTGATCAATCAGCGCATTCAGCTCTTTGATCAGTTTGTCGTAGGCGGCGCTGGGATTGATCACCGCGTAGGCATCGATGAATTTGCGCAACTCGTAATAAGCGGCCAATGCCTCTTCCCGTTTCGCCCTTAGCGTATCGGGGTTGGCTGCGCCAAACTCCTGTGTCCGTTCCAGGTATTTTTGTCCGAAAAGTTGATTGGCGGCTTTTAGTTCGGCCAGGACCCTTACCTTTCAGGGTACCAGCCAGCCCGTTACGTTTTTGGGTAAATTAACCTAAGAGGGCAATAAAATGACCTTTACCGGGGATTTCAAACTCAAAATGGCCCAGTTCAAGATTACTCCTCCTTCCCTGATGGGGTTTGGGACTTGATGATGAATCTAAACTGGAGTGTAAAGTGGCCTGTCAATAGTCGAAACTGCTGCCTCCCAGAAATTCCCTTAAGACCGAAGTCGGAGGGATTTCAGTTTCCGGGATATAACTGAAGTAAGAAATGAAAATCAACAGTCTCACCGCTTCTGAATATTCAGGTTCGTTTTCTTTTACCGACTTAAGCAGGGTGTTCGCGTATCTTTTCAGGACGGCCAACTCATATACCAAAGCTGAATTGAACATGATATCCGCATTTTCCTGGTAAGGGAAGATGTGCTCTTCCTCGCCCCTGCGTACACTTGGCCAGCGCATGATCGTCGTTGAAGCGCTGTACCCCCGGTATTTGGCATCCCGGATCATCCTTCTTAACAACCGGTTGTCGGTTGTTGGAATATAGGTGTGTTCGTCGACTGAGATTTGAGTCAGCGCCGAAATAAATATTTTGAAGGTCTTACCAGGATCGATCATCGGGATCAGTCCCGGATTGAGGCCATGGATCCCCTCAATAATCAGGATATGGTCTTTCTCCATTTTCAAAAAATCACCTTTGAAAACCCGCTCTCCGGTTTGAAAGTTAAACCTTGGCATTTCGACCTGCTCACCATTGAGGAGTTTGAGCAGAACCTTGTTGAAAAATGAGATGTCGATGGCCTCCAGTGATTCAAAATCGTACGCCCCGTTTTCATCCAGCGGGGTATGGTCGCGGTCCACGAAGAAATCGTCCAACGAGATTTGTATGGCATGTAACCCGTTGACCGCCAGTTGTACGCTCAACCGTTTGCTGAAAGTGGTCTTTCCAGAACTGGAAGGTCCTGCAATCAAAACGATATTTACGTTGTCGTGTTTTTCGGTGATAATGGTCGCAATTTCTGCAATCTTCTTTTCGTGCAGCGCCTCAGATACTTTGATCACATTACCCGCTTCACCTTTGGCCGTAATCTGGTTGAGGTGGGAAATATCGCTTACGCCCAGCAGGTTGGCCCTTTGTTTGTGTTCCCTGAATACTTCAAAGAGTTTCTCCTGTTCGACTGCCGGTTCCAGTTCTTCCATGTTGTCTTGCCTGGGAAAACGAAGCAGGAGCCCGTCGTAATATTTTTCCAGGCCGAATTTGGTGACCAGTCCGGTTGAGATAAGCTGATGGCCGTAAAAAAAATTGACATGGTTGCCCAATTCAAAAACCGGGGCATACAATCGGCCGTAGTTTCTAAAAAGTTCGGCTTTCCTGGTAAGGCCCTCCTGTTCATAAAGTTGGGCGGCTTTTTCGGTAAGCAATGCTTTGCGCTCGACAGGCAGGTTGCTGCGGATCAGGCTTTTCATCTCTTCTGTAATCTGCCAGACGTCCTCATCCGTAAGCGGATGGTCCAACTCTTCGATGCTGCAATAATATCCCTTTGAGATGGCATGGTCGATCTTCAGCCGGGCATCCGGCCAGAGGTTTTTTACCGCGGCGTATAGGATGAAGGAGAGGGTGCGGAGGTAGATCCGCTGACCGTCCCGGTTGGAGTAATCAAAAAATTCGATTTGCTTGGGTTTGACTAATTCAAAATCCATCGGTTTAACACGGTGGTTCACGTAAGCCCCGCAAATAGGCCCTTCCAGCGTTATTCCCATTTTGGTTGCGATCTCAGTCAGGGTCGTCCCCAAAGGGAAAATGCCGTTGGTACCGGTATTGACGCAGTAGATTTCGATGTTCTTCATAATCAAATAAAAATAGTCTGAATTTTCATAAAAAAACCGATTAATATCGGTTTTTTTATGAAAATTCAGACTATTGATTATTGCTTGTCAATTTTTTTTTCGAGTTCATCGAGGCGGTCGTTGGCAGCATGGACCATCATGGTAATGCGTACAAAAGGTCCGCCAATCAGGAACAATGCCAGCGAAATGGCGAAACCATGCCAGGCGTATGGCAAATCAGTATGCATCAGACTGCAAATCATACCTGATAAGCCGATCAGGGCTGCAATAATACCTCCGGGTACTCCCAGCGGACATCTTAGTTTTTTCTTTCCTTCCATGTTTAGTACGTTTTAAGTTTATTAATTAAATCTTGTTTCGCAGGGACCTCCCTGAAAACTATTTCATTGTTGATCAATAGTGTCGGAACAGCGAAAATACCTAATTTCATGGTCTTTACCATGCCGACCGGCATATTTGCCAGGGTTGTTTCCAGCTTAAACTTGTCGCCGAATCCGGGCAAAACCTCCTGAAGCATGCGCTTCAATGTCCTGCAATTCGGGCACGTTAAGGTATAAAACATTTCGATAACAATTGGATCCTGTTGGCTCATATTTATTTGAGGGTGCTAATTTATGTTGTCTAACGCGGACGGCTCTTTATGTTCCAATCTGACTTAAATGGTCATACAAAATAAGCATTAATTTTCCGTTTTTAACCCAACTTGCAGTTAATCCGAATGGAATTCTTGCTGTTCAATGAATTGGCAATTTTCGAGTTCGGATTTGTGTACTACGGATTTTCGTTTTACGAAGGGTGCGTATTTGTATTTCAGGGCATC
>JAMDDG010000031.1 GCA_023488865.1 Bacteroidota bacterium
ACCCGGGTCGTCCGCTATCCGGCCCCAGATCTCTTTCGCGTCAATGGCAGGATTGGTAAACCCTGCAGGGGTGGTAAACGGGCCCATGGGGTCTGCTCCGGCACGTTCAAGATACGAACAGGTCCATCCTCCCCCCGCGACTGACAAACTTTGGAAGAGGCACCGCCACTTGTTGGCCGCCGCATCGTAATAAAAATCCCCGTCGGTGGCCATTCTCGACCAGGGGGTCCCCGGCGTGGGGTTGATCACTTTCACCGGGTTCGACCATGTCTGGCCTTTATCGGTCGATTTCCGGCATTCTGTACCCAGTTGGTCCTGCCCATCCACCTGGTAGCGTTGAAACCAGTACCAGGTACCGTTCACCACGCGTAGCGTGGTACCTGCCGCTGCATGCCAGTTCGAAACGTACCGGTTGTAGTACAGTTGCCAGTCGGCATTCCCGTTCCAAAAGTCAGCCATGGTTGGGTAATTGGAGGAGACAACTTGTGGACCAGCAGCTTTATTTTCGCATGAAAACAAAAGCGAAAACAAAAGGATGCAACTATATTTAATACAGTTTTTATAGTTTTTCATACTATAATAATTTGTTTTTAAAAGGTAGTATGGAACTCCATGTTGCTGAAAATTATTTTCATCCTCTTGGATGTTAAAAAACAACATGTTCGTTTCATAATTCAATTTGTAGGGTGTACGACAAAAATTCCCTTTTTTTGCTTCTTATGCAACAAATGGAAAATTGAGAGATTCCTCATTCCGCTTCGCTCCATTCGGAATGACAGGTGTGCGAGGCTTTTGGGGGGAGCAGGGGCGGCTTCGCCGCCCCTGCTCCCCGTGAGGAATCCCTTGGAACTTCATCCCACATTCTGTCATTCCGAAACGAAGTGAGGAATCTCCCAGAGTATCAGCATTTTACCAAGATTATAGAAAGAGGGGCATAAAGTTTTCTGTTGTATTTTCTTCATTAGGCGACTTTTTTTGATAAAAACCTAATTTGTAATTCTATGCTCTATCTTGATTCACCCCTCTGCCCCTCTCTACGCATAGAGAGGGGAGTCGCCCGGAATCCGGGCGGCGGGTGAGTTAAGGGAGGACAATGACAAAAGACTTTTAACTACCAACCTGGATTCTGATATGTAACACCAACTTGGGCGTATTTCAATTCTTCAATGTTAGGAATTGGCCACATCAGGTACTTTGCATCGGTAAGTGGACGTTGGCTGACCACCACTCGTTCGTAAGAGAAAGTATTAGGGGCGGTTTGTTCAATCTTCATCCCGGTGACCACGCCTTCTGTTTTATCCTGTACCTTCCAGCGCCGGACATCAAAATAACGTTGTTCTTCAAATGCAAATTCCACGCGGCGTTCGTTTCGCAGGCGAAGTTCAAATTCAGCGGCAGAAATCCCTGCCGGCAGATCAGGCATCCCGGCCCTTTTACGAACCGCGTTGACTGCACCTATTGCATTGGCAGTTACGCCGTTGGCATAAAATTCGGCCTCGGCATAATTCAGGTACATCTCGGCCAGGCGGAAATAACGCCAGTACCCGTCTTTGTTGGCCGTTTTGGTCGAAGTAAAGTCTTTAAACTTCCGCAAATAGTACCCGGTGCGGGTAAAACGGTTGTCTGTCTGCGAGATCCCGGCATTGCCCCCATCGTAAGTCCACACAGGCACGGTGTTATTGGCGAGGTTATGAAAAACCCCGTTGCAATAAATGGTTGAGAAGAGGCGGGGGTCCCGGTTTTTGTAAGGATTGTTCTTATCGTATTGCGTGTTTGCCGTATTGTAATTGGGTATCAGGTGGTCAGCATCCTGATAGGGGTTGGCAAGGTCCAACACGGGCTGTCCGTTCAAAGTTTCGTAGGCATCAACCAGTTCCTGCGAAGGACAGGCCCCTGCCTTTACCACATCAGCTATAAACGGTAACCCGTGT
The DNA here is from genome assembly GCA_023488865.1 of Bacteroidota bacterium. Classification (GTDB taxonomy): domain Bacteria; phylum Bacteroidota; class Bacteroidia; order Bacteroidales; family Prolixibacteraceae; genus CAINVV01. The sequence continues at coordinate 1,932 of JAMDDG010000031.1, forward strand.
TGCTGCCAGACAGCGCCAACCTGTCCTTTTTGGGAATAGATGGTCTCCTTGTCATTGGCCGGATTTTCCATCATTTCGGGCCTCACCAAAAAGAACCGTTGATAGTTACTATACGCTTTAACCGGGGATGTGGCAGGATTATACAAAGCATAGTTTTTACCCAACAAAGCATCGAGGGAGGCCTTGGTTATGGCAGCAGCTTCGGTCCAGTAATTTTGACCCCCGTTCCACAACGGACTGGCAGCAAAGAGTATAGCTTGTGATTTAATGGCAGTTGCCACTGATTTGGTCATGGCGCCCCGTTCAGCCTCCAGTTTCGTCCTCCAGGGCAAATTTGGCTGGGCCAAAGCGCTGTCGCAATCAGCCAGGACCGCCTGGGCACACTCATAAAAAGAGGGGCGCTTTTGGGTTGAATAATCAAAATCGGTGGGTAAGTCATGCCTTATAATTGGAAGCGGGCCAAACCGTTTGATGAGCTGCAAGAAATAAAAAGCGCGCAAAGTATAAGCCTCCCCTTTCCATTTGGTCCGGTTGTTTTCATCAATCAGCTTCGTTGCCTGATCAATATGGTCAATAAAGACGTTGCACTTTCTGATCCCCGTGTACATGTTATTGTAGGTCCCTGTATTGCCCCCGCCTTCCACCAGGTTATTCGACGAGGACATCATCCCCTGGTAGTAGTTGGCAATTCGGCCTCCCTGCACATCCTGTGCATCCTGTGCCTCATCGCTGTACACCCCTAAAAATGTACTGTTGTCATATCCCATCCCCATGTCAGGAATGTATGAATAAGCTCTGTTCAGATATCCGCTGGTGAGTTGATCGTCGGAAAAAACCTGTTCATAAGAAAGGCGGCCGTCCGGGATTACGTCTAATGTATCTTTACACGCCGAAAAAAACAGCCCGGCGCCGAGTATGAATATCAAATATATCTTCTTCATAATGTTCTTTCAATTAAAAGGTTACGTTTAATCCAATGTTCCAGGTGCGGTAGGTTGGGAAAGTGGTCAAACCTCCCATTTCCGGATCAAGGTCTTTGTTGCCCAGTTTGTCAATTGTGAGCAAATTGTGCCCGCTTACATATACCCTTACCGATTCTGTCTTGACCTTTTTGGCCAGGTTGGCCGGTAACTGATAACCTATTTCGACATTTTTCAGGCGTGCGTACTGGTCGTTCAGGACATAAAAATCGTTTACCCGGTTACTTGCACTTTGTGAGGTTGAAAGCGCGGGCGATGTAATTTTTGCCCCGCTTGCATATCTCTCTGCAGTCCATGCATTGCGGTGCATATCAAAATAAGTCCCGCCATTGGTATAATCAAAGAACCCCATTCCTGAATAGTACCGGGAAACCTGGCCGATGCCCTGGAATAAAATTGCAGCATCGAAATTTTTCCACTTCAGGGTTACGTTCGCGCCCCACGAAATACGCGGAAAAACCGGATAGCCTATCGGTGCCATGTCTTTTGTATCAATAATTTTATCCCCGTTCAAATCCTTGTAGATAAAATCACCGGGGCGCGGGGCGCGCCCTTCATAACTTAAACCGGAATTTGTAATTTCATCCTGGCTGTTAAAGTAGCCGTTCCCGTTCGACTTATCAATTAAATAGCCCCAGTTCTGGCCAAAACTATACCCGGTGGAGCGGTACCGGTAGGCATAATCCTTACCTAATTTAACCTCGTCGCTCACCTTGGTTATATTCTTGTTATAATCCAGGTAAGTTTGGACAGTGAAAGAAAAATCTTTGTTAACTGCCTTACTGTAACCCAACTGAATTTCAAAACCCTGGTTTAAAACCCGGCCCATGTTGAGCGGGGCCAGGCTTCCGGCAGGTAATCCCTGGCTGGCAGGAACAGAGTTGCGGTTTACCAGGATGTCGGTACGGTTCTCGTTGAAGAAATCGGCAACCAGGGTAAATTGGTCCCATAAGCCAAGTTCGATACCAACATTGCTTTTGTGGGCTTTTTCCCAGGTCAAAAACGGGTTCCCCCGTTGGAGTTCTTCGACACCAGGGCCCCTGCCGCCAACAAACATCCCTCCGATTTGTTTGATATTATCCAGATAGAGATAGCGCGTACCGAAGAGTTCGTCGTTCCCGACAATGCCATAAGAAGCGCGGATTTTCAGGTTGGTGACCGATTTACTTTCCTTCAGGAACCCATGGTTTGAAATGACCCAGGCCAATGAAGCTGCCGGGAACAAACCATACCGGCGCCCCGGGGCAAATTGCTCAGAACCCTCGTAACTGGCTGCAACATCAGCAAACAGGAGGTTGGCAAACCCATAGTTTAGATGAACGCCGTAAGTCATCCTTTTATAGGGCAAAATTCCTGAAAGATCGAGCGCGGCATGATTTTCGTACTGGTACCGCGCGAAGCCCATCGCGCCCAAAGAATGTTGGCCCAACGTTTTATTATACCTCATCAACCAGTTAAAATCGGACATATAACTGTAACTTACGCCCTTGGTAAGCGTTAATGGCGTATTTAACTGTGGCCCCTGCCTGATAAAAGCCAGCGAATCCGGGAACGCGGCATCGTTACGCATCCAGCGCTCAAAGGTCGCGGTCCCGTTGATGTTGCTTAAGGCTGAAGCATCAAACATGGCCGATGCCCGTGTTGAAAGCCCTTCAGTAATAAAGGAAAGGTCCACGTTCAAACCAAGGATGGCATTCATATTCGTGGAAGTCTGCCTTCTGTAACCACTCCGGTTGATCAACCCATAAGTTGGGTTTGTTTCCTGTGGCGTTGCAATAACCTGTCCTTCAGGTGTCAGCGGCCCGTACATCGTAGGTGGTAAATTGAATATTGAACTTAGTATAGCACTGTTGGCAAAAGTAGAACCGTTCGCGCGCTGCACCATACCGGATATGTTCATAAAAGAACTGATGTAATTGTTGAGTTTTACATCGACATTGGTTCGGAAATTAAACCGGTCGAGCGCCTGTGACGCATTGTAAGCAGTCTGTTCCACCTCGAATGGCCCGCCAACACGGGAATAGGCCATATTGCTGTAATACTTCAGGGCATCGCCGCCCCCTGATGCCGATACGTTGTAACGTTGCGTTTGCACCAGGGGTTTCATGAAGGTTTTGTACCAGTTATTATCCGGGAAAATAGCCCTGTTTTCACCATTACGGTAACCTTCTATTTGTGCATTCGAATAGATATAATTATCGCCAAACCCATCATTTTTATACGCTTCGTTGCGTAAAGCGGCATACTCCCACGAATGGAGCATGTCCGGGGTTTTAATGGCCTGTTGAATGGAACGGTCGGCGTTAACGCTGATGCGCGGTTTCCCATAATTGCCACGTTTGGTGATCACGGAAATAATGCCGTTACCACCCTGCATGCCATACAATACGGTAGCCGCGGCA
>JAMDDG010000084.1 GCA_023488865.1 Bacteroidota bacterium
ACAACTGATCAAGCCATAAAAAACAGACGCATCCACGACTTTGAAGATGGGATGGAGTATTATTCCGCCATTCAGCACAAATGTGATTGTATTGTAACTGAAAATCAAAAGGATTTTTATTTCAGCGCCATTGAAGTGATTGGATGTGAAGAATTTCTGCTGAAGCTTAACAACAAAAAATAAGAAACTGTTTGCAATGGGGAATCAACCCGTTTAATTCTGTCCTTCGTGAAATCCTTTGCGCTCTTTGTGGTAAGATTTCAAAAGTTAACCAGTAAGGGTCACCAAGTACCACACAAAGGTTCGAAAGGGAAAACCCAACAATACCTTATTAGCCAATAACTAAATCAGTTATCTGCCCTCTTTCTGGTGATATACCAGATCAACACCGCGCCTCCGGCCAACAGCAGAATATTCACCACATAATTCAGCCCCTTTCCGGGTTGCAGCCAAAACAGGCTATTGTAAGCTTCATGGTAATAAACGGACAAAAAAATCATCCCGTTGTGGAGGGCATGGGTAAGCATGGCGGCCAGTAACGAACCGGTGCGCAACCGGACAAATCCCAGCAGCAGCCCAAGCAAAAAGGTAGGCCCGAGTTGCCAGGGGTTCAGGTGAAAGAGCGCGAAAAGCAACGCCGAGAAGAAAATGGCCCAAAAAGCCGGATAAATTTTTTGAAATCCGGAAAAAATAATCCCTCTGAATATCAGTTCTTCAACTATCGGCGCCAAAATGACTACGCGCAGAATGCCACCCCATATACCAAAATCAGACTCGAAAAGACGGTTAAACAGCTCCAGAAACCAGTCGGGCGGGGGCAGTACCTTTTCGAGGCGTATGGAAACCTCATTCATAAAAAACTGAAGCGCCAACAGTGAAATCAGCAAAGCAGGAATATTAAGCCAGTGGAAAAGTTTGATGGGATAAATTTCCCGATAGGGTAAACCGGAGAAACGGGTACCCAGAAAAAGAACAATAAAAGTAGTAGCAAGGAAGACGGGTATTTTCAGCAAAGGTTCCCGTAACCAGTCAGTTCCGTTTTGGTAATCGTACAGCGCCAGAGGGAAGTCGATGATCGTCTGCAAAAAGGTATAGAGGACGATCAGGTTGACCGCCTGCCAAAAAGTGGGATAATATTTTATTGTTGCCCGTTCCACGGTTAGTACTTAAATCACATCAAATGTAACTAAAAAGAGAACTATTTTCAGCTTGAAAAAACTTGGAATAAATTATTTGCCATTGTTTGATTATTAAAACAAAAAGTAGTTACTTTGCACACTGTTTAAAAAAAGTCGGACGTAAGATTAAAAAATACGCATAATGTCTAGAGTTTGTCAGATTACAGGTAAAAAAGTGATGGTTGGGAACAATGTTTCCCACTCAAAACGGAGGACCAAAAGGAAATTCATGGTGAACATTTTCACCAAAAGGTTTTATCTACCGGAAGAAGACCGTTGGATCAAACTGAATGTATCAGCCGCCGGGTTGAGAACAATTAACAAAAACGGCCTGAATGTAACCTTGAAAGAGGCAAAAGCAAAGGGCTTCATTGAAAATTTTTAATACGTACTGAACAATGGCTAAGAAAGGTGGCAGGGTACAGGTAATTCTGGAGTGTACTGAACACAAGGCGAGCGGTCTTCCCGGAACGTCCAGATATATAACGAAAAAGAACCGGAAAAATACACCGGAACGTCTCGAGCTGAAAAAATACAATCCAATTTTGAAACGTATTACCGTACACCGCGAAATAAAATAATTGAATTATGGCAAAGAAAGTAGTTGCATCACTTCAGAAAGGTGCCGGAAAAGCATATTCCAAGGTTATCAAAATGGTTAAATCGGAAAAATCCGGCGCCTATACTTTTGTTGAGGAGATCGTTCCCAACGAAATGGTAAAAGAATATTTTGCCAAAAAGTAATTTTAGCTCCAAGAAATTAATTGCAAGCTTTCGTCAGTTTTGATGAGAGCTTTCTTTTTTTTACCCGGCCAAAACAGAACAATCTGATTTCCAAAACTGTTTTGTGCTTATCTTTATCCCCTACTTATCAAATTGATTATGGGTATCTTCAGCTTTACAAAATCGAAAAAAGAGAGTCTCGACAAAGGCCTTGAGAAGACCAAAGAGAGCGTTTTCTCCAAGCTTTCCCGCGCAGTCATTGGTAAAACAAAAGTGGACGACGAAGTTCTCGACAGTCTGGAAGAGATCCTGATCTCCTCGGATGTGGGGGTGAATACTACGCTCAAAATCATCGACCGTATCGAAAAACGGGTTGCACGCGACAAATATGTCGGAACCTCCGAACTGAACGGCATCCTGCGTGACGAAATTGCGGCCCTGTTAGCCGAAAACAACTCTTTTGAAGTGGCCGACTTTGATCTGCCAAAATCCGCAAATCCTTACGTGATATTAGTTGTCGGTGTGAACGGGGTTGGCAAAACGACTACTATCGGGAAATTGGCCCACCAGTTTAAAGCCGCGGGCAAATCGGTGATCCTGGGAGCCGCCGATACTTTCCGTGCCGCGGCCATCGACCAGCTTCAGATCTGGGCCGACCGCGTAGGCGTTCCCATCGTCCGGCAACAGATGGGCTCCGATCCCGCTTCAGTGGCCTACGACACGCTGCTCTCGGCCAAGGCATCCAATGCCGACGTAGTCATTATCGATACCGCAGGCCGTTTGCACAACAAGATCAACCTGATGAACGAGCTTTCGAAGGTGAAGAAAGTGATGCAAAAAGTATTCCCGGATGCACCGGATGAGGTTTTGCTCGTACTGGACGGCTCAACCGGACAGAATGCCTTCGAACAGGCCAAACAGTTTACCCTCGCTACTGAAGTGACCGCCCTGGCCCTGACCAAGCTTGATGGTACGGCCAAAGGCGGCGTAGTGATCGGCATTTCGGACCAGTTTAAGATCCCGGTCAAATATATCGGTATCGGCGAAGGATTGGAGGATCTTCAAATCTTTCAAAGAACGGAGTTTGTGGATTCGCTGTTTAAATAATGCGCTCTTTGTGAATTCCTTTGTGGTTTTCTTTGTGGCCTTCGTGGTAAAATTTATTACCCTTTAACCACAAAGTTCTCAAAGTACACACAAAAAACACAAAGTTTCTGCACAACAATCCAAAATCGAAAATCCAAAATCATAAATTCGGCGTTATGGCTAAAACAATCAACGTGGTCACGATGGGATGCACCAAGAACCTGGTAGATTCGGAGCTTTTTCTTTTCCAGATGGCGGCCAATGGTTATCAGGTTGTCCACGATGGGGAGGTATCGGATGCCCGGATTGTGGCCATCAACACTTGTGGCTTTATCCTGGACGCAAAAGAAGAGTCTGTTAATTCAATTCTTGAGTTCGTTGAAGCCAAAAACCAGGGGAAAATAGATAAAATATTTGTATTTGGCTGTCTTTCTGAACGGTACAAAGACGACTTAATCAAAGAAATTCCAGAAGTGGATGGTTTCTACGGGAAATTCCAGGTAAAGAAAATGGTGGAAGACCTTAAAGCTGAATACCGCATGAGCCTCTCCCACCAACGATATCAGACTACTCCCTCCCATTACGCCTACCTGAAAATTTCGGAGGGTTGCAACCGGCAATGTTCCTATTGCGCCATTCCCCGGATGACCGGCAAACACCAGTCTATCCCGATGGAAGATCTGGTAAATGAAGCGACTGCATTGGCCGGAAAAGGGGTCAGGGAGTTGCTGGTGATAGCACAAGATCTCTCGTTCTATGGGGTCGATCTTTACAAAGAACAGAAACTGGCAGAACTCACACAAAGATTAGCCGATATTCCTGGTATCGAGTGGATCAAACTGCATTATGCCTATCCTGCCAAATTCCCTTACGACCTCCTGTCGGTGATGCGCGAAAACGACAATGTGGCCAATTACCTTGATATTGCCCTGCAACATTGCAGCGACAAGGTATTGAAGCTGATGCGGCGGAATATTACCAAAGCCGAAACCGTCGCCCTAATCAACAGAATTAGGGAAGAGGTTCCCGGCATTCACCTTCGTACGACCTTGCTTGTTGGCCACCCGGGCGAAACGGAAGCCGATTTCGAGGAGTTAAAACAGTTCGTCCGCGAGATGCGTTTCGAGCGACTGGGGGTATTCCCCTACTCTCACGAAGAAGATACTTTTGCCGGGGAAACATACGAAGATAGCGTCCCACAGGAGGTTAAACAGGATCGTGCAGCAGAGATCATGGCTATTCAGCAGGAGATTGCACTCGAAATCAACCGTCAGAAAATCGGGACGATATTAAAGGTTGTGATCGACCGAAAGGAAGAAGATCATTTTGTCGGACGGACGGAGTTTGACTCCCCGGAAGTTGACGGAGAAGTGCTGATTAACGGCCCCGGAATAGAAATCGGCAACTATTACCAGGTTAAAATTACTGACGCCGAGGAGTTTGATCTCTACGGCGAAATCGTTTAAAAAATTTCCTTTTGCCTGTCATTCCTGATCGAAAAAGGGCTATTTTAACGGTGAACAATTCCTCTAAATATTCTCCAATGATACGCAATGCATTTAAGATGAAACTCAAGGCGGGTTTCGAAGCTGAATACCAAAAACGGCACGATGAAATCTGGCCGGAATTAGCCTCCGAGTTAACCAAAGCAGGTGTTTCGGACTATTCCATATTTTTGGATGAAGAGAACCTGACCCTGTTTGCGGTACAGAAATTAACGGACGACAACTCCGGCGATCTTCTTCCCGAAAACCCCATTGTAAAAAAATGGTGGAGTTATATGGCGGATATCATGGAGGTTAATCCGGATAATTCGCCCGTATCGATCCCTTTAAAAGAAGTTTTTCACCAGTCCTAAATTATGCATACTATGAAAAGTCAACCTCGTTTCATCCATTTCAAAAGCCTCCTTTTTGTTCTCCTTTTGTTTCTCGTTTCGTGTACTTCACAAAGGAGCAAGCTACCGCTGAATAATCAATATGAGAAAGATATTGCCGCGTTCGAACAGCTCGATAAGAAAGAAAAATACCCCGAAAACGCGCTGCTTTTTGTCGGGAGTTCAAGCATCCGGATATGGTCTACCTTAAAGGAAGATATCGCCCCTTATGCCTTTATTCAGCGGGGTTTTGGCGGATCGCGGACGCCTGATGTGCTCCAGTACCTAAAAAGAATCGCCTATCCGCATCGTTTCAGCGCACTGGTTTTTTTCGTAGCCAACGATATTACCGGTTCCCCGAAAGACCTAACGCCCAAAGAGAGTTTGCATAACTTCCGTGAAATGGTCAAAATTATTCGCGCTAAGTATGCCAAACAACCGATCTTCTTT
>JAMDDG010000436.1 GCA_023488865.1 Bacteroidota bacterium
CTACTTCGTCTCTCGCATAGTTCAGCTTAGGGTTATAGTGCACCTCAAATATTGGCTTGCCAGACAGGAGCCTGATGTAACGATAAATCTCAGAAGGGGTAAAATAATGATCATCGGTTGTTTTGTACCGGGGCATAAAATCAATTACCTCAAAAGAATCTTGTCCTGACCTGAATTGGGTGCACAATACATTTGTCCGGAAAAAGTACTTCTGATTTATCGTGTAGCTATTGTTTACAACGATACTGAATGAACCTCCTTTTTCGTCATCCAAAATTTTACTGAAAACCGATGGTGAATCAAAATCAGGCAGACAACACCAATCAATGCTTCCTTTTTCAGATACAAGTGCCGCACTCTGACAATTGCCAATAACGCCATAATTCAGATTGTCCATAAAAACACTTAAGTATTCGTTGACAAAATTAATTTCCTTTACTCAAAAACATATTCACAAAAGTCATTGCCAAAATAGCAATAAAAATTGTTTTTCAAATTTTGTCCAACTAAGTAATTGGAAAGGAATGATGGTATATTTTAATTTTTTGATTCCCTCTTTTGACCCCTCTAAATCTCCCAAAGGGGAGACTTCAGATTCGTGTTCTGATCAACATTAACGCTCAACTCCCCTCCTTTGGAGGGGTTGGGGGAGGTCAAAATAGTTAGGACAAAAAGTAAGATAATATATTGTTCCTACTACTTATTTAGGGGCGAATATACTTTCATGATAGTTTCTAATTAAAGAAAATTCAGGTAGAATTCCTTTGTCAAGTTTACATATTTTTCTGAATATTTATCCTGTTTCTGCATTATAAACAACTCATCTACAACCGGATAAACAACTGAAACAGAAAATTCGAGAAGTATTCTTTTGGGAGCTTTCCCGGTCTTTGGAATCACCTGTGTTTTCCGGTAAAGATAAAACCCGGCTAAACGGGCTGTCTCTCGAAAGTCGTCCAACGTCCCAACAGGGAGGACTACCGCCAACCGGCCATTTTCCGTAAGCAATTTTTTGGATCCGGTTATTAACTGCAAAAAAGATAGCGAAGTGTCGTGCCGCGCCAAAGCAGAGGCAGGATCAGCAGACCTCAGCGACTTTTCGAAATAGGGGGGATTGCTCACAACCAAATCGTATTTCGAGGAGGAATTTTGACTAAAATAGTTAAAATCGGCATGATAGAGCTTCAGTCTGCCGGCCCAGGGTGATTTTTGGAAGTTATTCAGTGCATCCTTGCAGGCCTCCCCGTTGATTTCTACGGCATGAATTTTGGCTTCCGACCGCTGGGCCAGCATCAGGGCGATTAAACCGGTCCCGGTCCCAACATCCAGTATTTGCTTTGTGTTGGCCACCTCACACCAGGCACCCAGCAGCACCCCATCCGTACCCACTTTGAGGGCAGAATTTTCCTGCTCTATTCTGAACTTTTTGAACTGAAACCAGGGGTTGCCCATAAGAAAGTGCCTAAAATGCCTAAAGTATTTAAAGTGCCTAAAGTTAAGAACTCCAAACAATTTTTGCCAATGGTATAAGTACTTTAGGCACTTTAAATACTTTAGGCACTCTTGATGCACCCATCCTGTAGCCTGATCATCCTGTCGGTCATTCCTGCAAAATGATCATCGTGGGTCACAATCACGAAAGTGTGGCCAAATTTCCCGCGGAGGGAGAAGAACAGGCGGTAGAGTTCTTCCTGGTTCTGGGAATCCAGGTTCCCGGATGGCTCGTCGGCCAAAATCACGGAAGGATCATTGATAAGCGCCCTCGCGATCGCTACCCTCTGTTTTTCACCTCCGGAGAGCTCGGAAGGCTTGTGGGTTTCACGTGGCCGCAGGTCTAAAATCTGCAGCAGTTCGTGTGCCCTTTTTTCCACTTCTGTTTTTTTAGTTCCGGCGATATAACCCGGGATACAAACATTTTCGAAAGCGGTAAACTCGGGCAAAAGGTGGTGAAACTGAAAAACAAACCCAATTTCGCGGTTACGAAATCTCGACAACTCTTTTTCCCCAAGGGAAAACAAGTCATTACCATGAATGGTCACCTTACCCGAATCTGGCTGAATCAGCGATCCCAGGATCTGAAGAAGGGTCGTCTTTCCTGCGCCACTGGCCCCCACAACTGAAACAATCTCGTGCGGTGCGACTGTCAGCGAAACACCTTTGAGTACCCGGAGAGTTCCGTACGATTTGGTAATCAGGTTGGCTTCAAGCATGGTTACTTTAACTCCTCGTCAATTTTCCGGGTGAAATCACCCCCTTTTTTCTCCATATTATCTTTGAGATTGGTGATCTCATTTTTAATATCCGAAGTTTGATCGGTGATTTCCCGTTTGATATCATCGGTAGCTTTATGAAACTCGTTCATTACTTTTCCGATCGTTCGAGCCACTCCTGGTAAGGCATCGGCGCCAAACAACAGAAGGACAAAGAAGACGATGACCATGATCTCCCCGCCGCTGAAAAAGAGTAAAGGATGTGCCATAAGAATACACTTTTTTGCAAAGATAACAAACCTCTCAAAATTGATCCTCTTTACCCCTTTTTAGCGCAAGAAAAAACCCGGAATTTTTAGTCCCGGGTTTTTTCGTATGGGAAATGACGGATTATTTCTTTTCATCTAATTTTTTCTGCCTTCTCATCAGGGTATCGTAAGCAATTGGGGTTGCTACGAAAACAGAGGAGTAAGTTCCGAAAAGGATACCGAACAACAGGGCGAAAACAAATCCCTTGATGGCAATCCCGCCAAACAGGAAGATGGCAAACAGTACCACCAATACGGTCAGTGAAGTACTGAAAGTACGGCGAAGCGTGCTGTTCATGGCATCGTTGTAGGTTTTCATCGGATCTTGTTTGGGATGGAGATGCGTATATTCACGGATACGGTCAAATACAATCACCGTATCGTTGATCGAGTAACCAATGATGGTCAGGATCGCAGCGATAAACGACATATCGACAGCGAGCGAGAAACTGAGCCATCCATCCAGCAATGAATACAAACCGATAACGATTATGGTGTCGTGCGCCAGTGAAACCAAACCTCCCAGACCGAACTGCCAGTTTCTGAAGCGAACGGCGATATACAAGAAAATAATGACAAGTGAAAAGAATACCGATAATATAGCATCCTTCTTGATATCATCCGAAATGGTAGGCCCCACCTTTTGGGAACTCATCCGATAGTCGGACAGAAATTTTTCCAACGTGACATCCGGTCCCAGGTAAGGCTTCATCCCATTGTAAAGCTTGGCCTCCACTTCATTGTCGACCGCATCGGTCAATTCGGCAATCCGGTAGTCGGTCGTAATACGGATCTGGTTGTTGGAACCAAAAGTTTTCACCTCAGGTGCATTCCCAAATTCTGAAGCCAGCGCTTTAGAAACCTCTTCCACATTCACATCTTTTGCCAGACGGACCACATAGGTACGGCCCCCCTTAAAGTCGATGGAGTAATTCATCCCCTTGAAGGTGACAGAAAGGATTGCAATCGTAATCAGCGTACCGGAAACAAAGTAGAATATCTTTCTCTTTTGAATGAAGGGCAAATTGACATGGCGCAACCATTCACCGGAAATTTTGGACACAAAGGTGATCTTTTTGTTGGTATCTAACCATCTTTCGAACATGAACCGGGAAATAAAGATGGATGTAAAGAGCGAAGTGATAATACCGATGATCAACGTTGTTGCAAAACCTTTGATCGGTCCTGAACCAAATACAAAAAGAACAATACCGGTTAAAAGTGTAGTGACCTGACCATCGATGATCGCAGAATAAGCATGGTTGTACCCGTCTTTGACGGCAAGGCGTAAACCTTTGCCGGCACGGACTTCTTCTTCAATACGTTCGTTGATCAAAACGTTCGCATCGACCGCCATACCCATGGTTAAGACGATACCGGCGATTCCGGGCAATGTCAGAACGGCTCCAAGAGAAGCCAGAATACCGATCAGGAAGAATAGGTTGACCAGCAGCGCCACGTTGGCAGCAAATCCGGCCTTTTTGCTGTAGAAAAACAACATGTAGCCAAGAACCAGCATGAAGGCGATCAGGAAAGAGTACATACCGCTTTGGATAGATTCTTTACCCAACGTAGGACCAACAATCTCTTCCTGGGCAATACGGGCCGGAGCAGGCATCTTACCTGATTTTAACATGTTGGCCAAGTCTTTTGCCTCATCTACCGTGAACTGTCCGGATATTTCGGTGCGGCCATTGGGTATTTCCCCCTGAACAGTCGGGAAAGATTGGACGTAATCATCCAGTACAACGGCAACACTTTTGCCAACATTCTCACGTGTCATACGCTGCCATATTTTTGCACCTTCCGCATTCATGGTCATATCGACTACACTGGTGGCTTTATTTTGTCCGAAATCCTGACGGGCTTCGGTTACAGCTCCTCCGTCAAGAGGGGCACGGCCATCGCGGCTGGAAACTTTCAAGGCAATCAACTGGAAGTAGTTGCCATCATTGGACATTGGTTTGGCTGTCCATCTGAAGGTCATTGTCCGTGGAAATACCGATTTGATCTGTTGTAACTTGAGATAGGAGTTTACAGTGGCAGTATCTTTGAAATGGGCAAAACCCACAACCGGCCCCGGGGCAATCTGGCCTTCACGGGAGGTATTGGGTGTCAGGACAGCGAAAAGCGGGAAATTTTTGGCAATATCTTCTGTTGAGCTTGCCGCCAACGAATCTTTTTCCTGTTTTTTAATCTCACTTACCAGGCTGCCGGCAGATGCGGTCGTATCTTTGGCAGCGGCAGTTGTTGCAGAGGCGGCAACAGGGGCCGTTGTAGTTGCCTGGACCGCTTTCAGTTCACGCAATTTTTGGTTGGCCTCCAACAAATAAGGATAAACTTCTTTGTTTTCGTAAGTCTCCCAAAATTCGAGGTTGGCAGTACCCTGAAGCAACTTGCGGACACGGCTGGCATCTTTGATACCCGGAAGCTCCACCAAAATCCGTCCTTTGGTCTGAAGCTGCTGAATATTAGGCTGGGTAACACCGAAACGGTCGATACGGGTCCTCAGTATCTGGAAGGAATTGTCGATGGCAGCATCGGTCTCTTTCCGGATAACGGATAATACCTGGGCATTGGTAGAGTTATAACTTATCTTATCCCGCAGATCAAGTGTATTGAAAATCGCGGCCAATTTAGCGTTAGGATCGATCTGTTCGAATGACTTTCCGAAAAGGGTAACAAAATCCTCCTGACTGGTATTCTGTTTTTGAAGCGCCAAGCGGATAGCGGCATTGAACGTGGAATCCGTGCTGTGGCCGGAAAGCGCACGGATCA
>JAMDDG010000415.1 GCA_023488865.1 Bacteroidota bacterium
TTGGGTATAATTTGATTGGAAGTACCAAAATTGAATTTTTTGTTCAGGATACCGGTATCGGAATTTCTGCTGATCAGTATGATAAAATATTTAATCGTTTTTACCAGATAGATCTTTCCACGAAACGGATTTATGGCGGATCCGGGATCGGGCTTTCATTGGCCAATGATTTTGCGGAGATGCTTGGAAGTAAAATCAAGGTCGAATCTATTGTGGGCACAGGTTCCCGTTTTTCGTTTATTTTGCCAATTGAGACAGGAAGCAACCATCTTCGGATTGTTTAGGTGGTTGATTTACAGCTACATTAGTATACTTTTTTGTTAATTTTTTCTTTTGATTTTAAAATATGATACTTGATAAGATCCATTTCAGCAAAATAAATGAGGTTAATAAACCAGTATTTTCAATCCTGATACCTTCGTGGAATAACCTCCCCATCCTGAAAATTTGTATTGAGAGTATCCGAAAGAATTCTTCTTTCAACCACCAAATCATTGTCCATGCAAATGAAGCGACCGATGGTACCCTGGAGTGGTTAAAAGCTAACAAGATTAGCCATACCCACTCAGAAAAGAATGTTGGCGTTTGCTATGGTTTCAATGCCCCTTATTCCCTTGCAGATGCGGAATATATTTGTCTTATTGATGATGATATGTATGTTTGTCCCGGTTGGGACAAAGCCCTGTGGAAAGAGATCCAAAAGCTGGAAGACGACTATTTCTGCATTTGCGGAACCTTAATTCAGCCATATGTAACAAGTTATAAATGCGTAATCGGCCCTTACAATTACGGTAGGAACCATGCTGAATTTAAAGAGAACGAACTTCTCGAAACTTATGATAAAATCCACTTTCATGATTGGAATGGGTGCAACTGGTATCCAATGGTCATTCATAGAAAAATCTGGAATTTAATAGGGGGATTGAGCGTTGAATATACGCCCGGAATGTATTCGGATCCTGATTTTATGATGAAACTATGGCATTTGGGAGTACGTTATTTCAAAGGAGTTTCCGGTAGCAGGGCATACCACTTTCTGTCCCTTTCAACTAGCCGGATAAAGAAAAATGACGGCAGCAAGCAATTTCTATTAAAATGGGGAATCAGCAGTTCAACTTTTTTCAGGTACTACCTTCGCATAGGAACTACCTTTAAAGGAAAATTGAAGGAACCGGGAATGACGATCAAATACCGTTTGGCTTTAATTAAAGACCAATTAAAAAAAATCATTGCTCATTAGAACATTTCTCCGTCAGATCTTAACTTCGGTGTACTTGTCTTAATTTTTTGGGATATTCTGCTTTGAGGATCACCAACCACTCTTAATTACTTTACTAATATACTCAACATCAGTAGGTTTCATTTTCCCGTGTAAAGGAAGTACCAGGTATTTATCTTCTACCATATCCATATTGGGCAGATCTGACCTTCTGCCACCAAAAACAGTATAGCGGTCGTTGCGGTAATGAACCTGACTCGACTCAATTTTAAAGCTGCGCAATTTATTCATCAAATCGTGACGTTTTTCCACGAGAACCGTACATAACCAGGATGCGTGCGTGCGATCTGTCAAACCTGTCCCGATTAATTTTATATCATCAATTCCGGAAAATTGTTTCTCGTATTCAGAAAATAGCTGTTGTCTGTATTTTAATGTTTCGTCAAATTTAGCCAATGCAGCTAAGCCCAATGCCGCTGCAATATCGTTCATTTGATATTTGTATCCGACTTCGTAGATGTCGTTTTCCCAATGGCCATTTTGTTTGGCAGATCTGTCAATGCCGAACCATCTGATTCTTTTTGCTTTCTCAACCAAATCCCTGTTCTTTAAAGTAATCATGCCACCATCACCGGTAGTAATGTGCTTGATTGCTTGGAATGAAAATACACTGAAATCAGTTATTTCACCAATATTTTGGCCTTTGTAAGTTGCACCAAGTGCGTGGGCAGCATCATCAATCAAAGGGATATTATACTCGCGTGAAATCTTTAACAGCTCATCCATATTACAGGGTAAACCGGCATAGTGAACACATACAATCGCTTTTGTTTTTGTGTTAACCAATTGTCTGACGTGATCAACATTAATGTTTAACGTCTCCGGGTCAATATCTGCAAATCGGATTTTGGCACCCATATACAAAAAAGGAATATTTGTTGCGGTACAGGTGAAAACCGGTGCAATCACCTCATCACCGGGGCCGATTCCGGCTAAGATATAGGAAAGATGCAATGCGTCAGTGCCTGAACCAACTGCAAGGGCTGTATTGTTGGTTAAAAAACGAGTTTCAAATTCTTTCTCAAATGCTACAACTCTGGGACCTTGGCCTATCCACCGTGAATGTAAAACTTTGGACACCTCTTCCAAGGCATTTTCAGGTACATTAGGATAAAAAAGTACAATCCCTTCGTTTTCATCCATCAGGGGTAATTCGTTCATGCTTTTTTCTCTCATAACTCCTTCATTTTCACAAGTATAATAACTTCCAAAAAACATTCAGCCATACGTTTAAAGATACTAAAAAATAGTAATTTTGGTTTATCCAAATTAACTAAGAAATGATTGTAGGGTTTGAGGCAAAACGTATATTCCAAAACTATTCAGGTTTAGGAAATTACAGCCGGAATACGATTAATTTATTGGTCAAATTTTTCCCGGATAACCGGTACAAACTTTTTGCCCCAAAGCTGACAGCCTTGTATCAACTTCCTGAATCTGTTGAGGCAATCACGCCAACTAATTTCCCTTATAAATATTTGAGAGCTTATTGGAGATTAAATCATGTTGACAAATTACTAAGCAAAAATCATGTTGATATTTTCCACGGATTGAGTCACGTTCTTCCATACGGAATCGAAAAAACAGGAATACCCTCCATTGTAACAATTCATGACCTCATTTTCCTTCGTTATCCTGAATTCTACCGGAAGATTGACCGGAAATTATACCAATCAGTGTACTACAGTGCATGCAAAAGCGCTACTAAAATAATTGCGATTAGCAATCAAACCAAAGAAGACTTAATCCACTATTTAAAAATTGACCCAGGAAAGATTGAAGTCATCTATCAATCCTGCAATCCATGTTTTTATGAACGGGTTAGTGAGGCACAAAAATCTGCTATCCGATTAAAATTCAACCTTCCGGAGAAATTTATCCTTAACGTTGGTACGATAGAAGCAAGGAAAAACCAGCTCTCCATTTTAAGGGGACTTGTACAGGAAAAGCTGGAGATTCCAGTAGTTCTTTTGGGTAAAATTACAGATTATAAAAAGGGGCTGGACGAATTCATCGTAGAATCAGGCATCCGGAAACAGTTAATTTTTTTACCTAATACAGACACATCCGAATTGCAGGCCATCTACCAGATGGCAGAGATCATGGTCTATCCCTCCTTGTTTGAAGGGTTTGGATTACCTGTACTCGAAGCACAGGCTTCGGGTTGTCCGGTCATTACTTCGAGCACAAGCAGTCTGCCTGAAGCCGGAGGAGATGGAGCCATCTACATTGATCCGGGAAATAGTCTGGAAATTGGTCAGGCAATTCAGAATGTTTTATCGAACAACGATTTAAAAAATGAATTAATTCGAAAGGGAACGGCCCATGCCCGACTGTTCGATGGTCGGATTGTCTCCGAAAAGTTAATGAAATTATACCAATCTTTAGTTAAATAGCGGCGATTGACTTTTCCTGCTATGATTAAGGATATACCTGTTCGTAATTGAGGTATACCGGCTCCATTTCTGAAGACTTATTTTTTTTCGTATAGTTAACAGATCTCACACTTACCCATCTTCCGGATTTTAGTGTCTGCAGATAGTAGCCCGCTAATTTAAAGTAGATTTGGGAGTAAATATTTATTTCCGGGATAAAGAAGAACACAATTCCCACCAGGGCTGGCAGCAACCCCAATAACAAGTTATTTATTATCAGCAACAAATGCATGAAGAATGCACTGTGTCTCCTTACATGCTTTGAAATATAAACATGTCGGGAAATATTGACTTCGGTTTTAGTCAGTACTGTGACCTCACGGTTGATTCGCGAAGAGCCGCCATGAATATGTCCTATTATCGCTCTTTTGAATATAACAATTTCACCATTTTTGAGATGGGCCCTACGACACAAATCCACGTCCTCGAAATACATCCAAAAATCTTCATCCCATTTGCCCAATCTGAAAAAACTATCTTTTTTAATCAGGATGACCGATCCTGATACCCAATCAGGATAAATGTAATGCTTCGTTTGCACGATTGAATCTTCAAGGCGCCTGTAAAACAACTGATGTATTGCCCGTAACCATCCTGTTAAAGTAAAAATGGTTAAAAATTTTCCGTAAGGACGATCTTCTGAACCATTCTCCCTAACCTGACGACACGAAACTATAGAATATTCCGGTCTTACCCGGACTTCTTCCAGCATGTCATAAAGTGCATCTGCAGTAACCGTGGTATCCGGATTCAGAAATAACAAATGGGACCCATTACTTTTCACTGCGCCCAAATTACAACCATTGGCAAAACCGTTATTACCAGTATTTGAAATAAAAATGAATTTTGGGAAAAGTAGGACAAACTCAGCAACCTTACCGTCATTCGAATGATTATCAACGACTATAACTTCAAATTGGAACCGGATATCCTCAATTATAGCAAGAGATTCCAGGCATCGTGATAGCCTATCCCAGCTTTTGTAGTTGACTATTATTATGGAGATCATTCTTACATCATTAAAAATTTGCCATTTGATACTTGTCGTCTTTTTCTTAGACACAAAAGGTTCCAAAAAGTTAAATCAGAAAAGGAAAATAATCAAATTTAGGACCTACACGAAAATAATATAAGTAGTTGACAATTGACAATGATGTAAATCACTGACAATGTGTGTCATGTGAAAACAAAAATACGACATTGTTTTATGCTAATTACTTAAATCTGATACTTCCGGTAATGTTTCTGATGGCTCTTTCTTCAGTTGCACCTGTTTCTGGCAGGGGAGGCGAAAAAAACAAAATCTTTAACGTCGGAGCAGCTAATAACAGCGAGACCAAAGAACGGTAAAGACACTTAATTGCCATAATAATGAAGGAACAAAACAAGGGATTGTTTGTAAACTCCATAAATTCTGGTTTCTATCCCCTTACAAACAGGGCTTTTATGATGTGCCCTACGATGTTTGGATTTTCTTTTAACCGGCGTGTAGAGTAATTGAACCATTGTGTGCCAAATGGGACATAGACCCGCATCGGGTATCC
>JAMDDG010000038.1 GCA_023488865.1 Bacteroidota bacterium
TGGTGCGCATATCGAAAGTTGCCCCGTTTATCCTGACATACTCCAATCCAAACCTGTCTGGTCGCAGAAACCGTAATATTTTAACGCTTAGGGCACATCCAAATGACCAAGGAGACTAAAACTGAATTGCCTGCTATCCCTTTTGGCTCATCAAAAGAATTTGAGCAGTGGCTCGAAGAGAATCACGTTGCTTCAAAAGGGATCTGGCTGCAATTTTACAAAAAAGGTTCGGGTACGCCTTCCATAATCTACGCAGAGGCATTGGATGCGGCACTCTGTTTTGGATGGATCGACGGTCAGTTAAAGCGTGGCGACGAAAATTTCTATCTCCAAAAGTTCACGCCTCGGAGAACCCACAGCACCTGGTCCAAAAGGAACATCGGATTGGTCGCACGCCTCGAAATGGAAGGAAAAATCAGACCCCCGGGATGGAAGGCAATAGAGGCCGCCAAGGCTGACGGCAGATGGGATAACGCGTATGATTCGTCAGGCAATTTTACGGTACCCGAAGACCTACTCAGCGAACTAGCCAAAGATGAAAAGAGCCTTGCTTTCTTTGAGTCCCTTAACAGGATAAACAAATATGCGATCGTTTGGCGGCTGCAGTCGGCCAAAAGACCGGATATCCGGGAAAAGAGGATGAAAATAATCCTCGAAATGCTGGCAAAGGGAGAAAAAATACATCCTTAACCGACTATACCAACCGGGTAACGAAGTGATCGAACACAACGGCTTGTACCACATGTATCTCTCGTATGTTCCAAGTGTTTTTAAGGACTAGCACAATGCATTTTCTGAAATTATTGGTAACTTGTATGAATAAAAATTGAATAATCGCTAAAAAACATGAAAAAATTATTCCCTCTAAAAGCTATTGCGATCTGGCTGATATTTTCACAATCAACAATGATACAAGCTCAATCTAATAGCCTATTTTTTATTCCACGTATACAATACGAAGAGGCAACTTTGTTAGGAAAAATTAATGGAATAGTACCGCCAAAACAAGGGTTCAAATCAATAAGTCTGAGTTTTACTAAAGTGGTTACCGGAGATAGAATGGATTATGAAATTCCTGTTAAAAAAGATGGAACTTTCTCTATAAATATTCCTGTTGAATGTATAAGTATTGGTGCTATTGCCTCAGATTTTTTTAAAGGTGTAATATGCCTTATCCCAGGAGAAGAGACAAAACTCGAAATAAGTTTTGATCATGAACAAAAAAAACATGTTAAATTAATAAATAGCATTGGTTTTACTGCGGATGATGTGATGAATATTGAAGCTTGGCCGTGGGAGCTACCAGAAATAGGAAATGAAATCGTAACGCCTGAAATCTTTAGCCAGAGAGTTATAAATGGGATGCCAGATATCCTTAAACCAATAGAGAATAACACCAAATTATCTGCTACAGCGAAGCAAATACTAATTAGTGCGTCAAAACTAACAGTCATTGTTCACGATCTGCTCAATTACAATGAATATATATATGGTGCATACAAAAGTCAATATAAAACAGATACTGTACCTACAGAATTTCATCCTCAAACACCGGACAAATCATATTACTCATGCCTTAAATATTTTAATTTAAATGATCCATCGTACCTTCCTATTGGCTTTTATCCAATGGTTCTCCAATCTATCCTTAATAATGAGACTCTTGCTATTCCTGATATTGGAAATATGCCTATTGATAAGTGGCTGATTAAGGTCAAAGAAATATTGAAAGATGATATTGGCAGTGATACTGGATTGGTTTATGATTTAATGGTCAGCCATGCATATATTAAACAATTAAACTATATAGATCCACTGAACGAGATTCAGAAAAAGAATATAAAATCCTATTTCACAAATAAATCGTTTGTTGATATATTGATTGATAGAAATGAAAAAGTATTACTACAGTCAGATAAAAAAAACAAAACAAATATTATCGCGATTACTGAATCACCAGCTAATCTGATGGATTCGATCATTGCAAAATACAAAGGGAAAGTGGTTTTTGTTGATTTCTGGGCTACATGGTGTGGACCTTGTCTGGAAGCTATGAATAAATCTGAAAGTGTAAGGAAAGAATTTGAGAATAAGGATGTTGTATTTGTATATATTTCAGATCCGTCATCGCCACATAAAGCATGGGAACAAAAAATATACAAAATAGGTGGTGAGCATTATTATCCTACTAACAAAGAATGGATTTATTTAAACAAAATTTATGACTTTGACGCAATACCCCATTATCTGATATTCGATAAAAGTGGTACATTAAAACATAATTACCACACTTTTATGGGTAATGACAATATGAGAAAATGGATAGGGGAATCGTTGCAAAACAGCAGGAGTAATTGATCTTGTATGAATTAACGTGGTGTACCCGCGTACAAGGGATTTACAATCTGCATCAACCTTTTGCACGACTCACGCTTACAAGGAAATAGTCATATTGATCTTTAGAATTATGTCAAAAATCATCTGGATATTTCAGAATTACTGGCTCCTTATTCTCTTCTTGGCAATGAAGATGGTAATACAGTTCATGGCGGTGAACCCAATTTATGAACTGCAGCGGGATGAATTCCTGTACCTGGATCAGGCCAATCATCTTGCAGCCGGCTATATATGCGTACCACCGTTCACTGCCTGGATTTCGGCCATCATCTATTCCTTGGGAGGCTCACTTTTCTGGATCAGGTTCTTCCCCGCCCTGTTCGGCGCCCTGACAATTCTAATGGCCTGGCTAATGGTGGAAGAGCTGGGGGGAAAGATCTATGCGAAGACCCTTGTTTCCTGCGCGCTTCTTTTCTCCGTACTGGTAAGGTTGAACATTCTGTATCAACCCAATGCATTCGACATTCTCGCATGGACTGCGCTGTTCTATTTCCTGGTAAGATATGTCCGCACAGAAAAACCGGTGTGGCTATTCTGTTTGATGCTTGTTTTTGTGCTGGGTTGGTACAACAAATACACCATCGCCTTTTTGCTTGCAGGACTTTTTCCTGCTATTCTATTGACAAATACCAGAAAAATACTGACCAATCGTCACTTCTATCTGATTCTGTTGGTGGGGATTCTGCTTTTATTGCCCAATTTGATTTGGCAATTCAGCCACGGTTTCCCAGTTGTTCATCACATGGCGGCGCTGAAACATACACAACTGGATAACAACAGCCCGGCAGGTTTTCTGAAGGAACAAGTAATGGCATTTTTTGGTTCCTTACCGTTAATTGTACTGTCAGTTGTGGCTTTTGTGAGGTATAAACCGTTTAAACCCTATCGGGTGATCGGAATCTCCATTTTCCTGGTTTTGTGCCTTTTTACTGCATTGAAGGCTAAGAATTACTATGCATTCGGACTTTATCCCGCAATATTTGTTTTCGGAGGAGTTTACCTGGAAAGTATCCTGAAAAGTAATTGGAAAAAGTTTCTGTTCCCTTTGCTGATCCTGGCCAATTTGTCGTTGTTTATTTTTTTATGGAAATTGGTCCTGCCCGTATTAACACCTACCGAGATCAAAGCCCGGAAAGCGGAGTTTGAACGATTCGGTTTGTTGCGGTGGAACGACGGAAAGAACCACCGGCTTCCGCAGGATTTTGCCGATATGCAAGGGAGGAAAGAAATGGCGGACAAGGCATTATTGGCATATAAAACCATTTCTGAAAACGAAAAAGCCCAAACTTTGGTTTTCTGCGATAATTACGGACAAACCGGAGCGTTGAATTATTACAACAGGCAAAAAATGCCGGAAGCATTCTCCGCAAATACGGATTATATATTTTGGCTTCCCCGGATGAAGGAGATAAAAAACATTTTGCTCGTAGGCGACAAACCGGGCGATCGAATAATTTCCATGTTTACCGAATGCAAACAGACAGGTACCGTCACCTGTGAAGACGCCATTGAAAATGGCACCAGCATCTTCCTGCTTACAGGGGCCAAAAAAAATTTCACTGCTGAGTTTTACAAAATGATGGAGAAGCGGATCGCTGAGTTTGACTTCTTTTGATGAAAATCATTTACCAGGCACAGGCCTCGGCCTACTCAAACTGTAATCCACAGAAACAAAACCTGCCGTCTTCTCGTATCCGGTAGGATAGTGTCAAATCATAAAAACAGATAAATAATGATTCCTGAGAAGATGTTGGATGTGCTCAGCCACGAAGGTGTAGTGTCCATTGTATCACATGGCAGTGAAGGCCCTCATGTAATTAACACCTGGAATAGTTACCTGACTATTACCGGCGATGAAAGATTAATAGGTCCGGTTGGTAAAATGAATAAAACAGAATCGAATGTTAAAACAAACAATGCGGTTCTGGTGACCATGGGAAGCAGGGAAGTCCAGGGTTTTAATTCGAAAGGAACCGGTTTTTTGATAAAAGGCACTGCGGCATTTGTGTATCAAGGAAATGAATTTAATGAAATTAAACTGAGGTTTCCCTGGGCAAGGGCGGTGCTGGAGATTAAACCTTATTCTATTACCCAGACGTTGTAAACGTTGCGCCCACCTCCTGATTGATAAAAGATTTTGTAAGGGCAATAAAAGATCGCAAGTTGATGATTTGGGGCGATCATAAATTGACAATGGAAAATGGACAGTTGACAATAACGATCAGCCAGTTCGCTGATTTTATTTGTTATACTAAATTACATGTTGGAAATTTGATCCTGAATTTTACTTAATCTTTGAAGGATTGCGTTTTTTTAACGGTTAGCCGGATAGAAGTTTCGCTTTCATTCGTTAAATTTGATTGGAACAAACAAAGACCTTTCAAAGCGTATATGGGAATTGAAGAGTAAAGAAAACTTAAAAACAAAAAACCATGGAAACTTTTATGAACCGAGTGAGTGGGAATATCTCCAAGGCGTTCCGTCTTGGTAAGAAAAACATCAGGGCCCTTGCCGTATTATCCCTTGTCTTGCTTTGGAGTTGCACAACCCCCATTGACGCCCAAAGGGTCCAGGTAGGGATCAATATTAATCTTCCCTCCTGGGCTCCCTATTACGATAATGCAAATTTGGTGCGTTATTACTATCTGCCCGACATAGAATGTTACTATGATGTGAGGAACCGGGAATTTATTTACATGGATGATGGCGAGTGGATGTTTGGCAGGACCTTACCGCGAAACTATGCATGGTTCGATCTCAACAATTGTTTCATCGTCACCCTTGATGCCCGTGTCGTTGAACCCTGGCGGCATTTCCATTACTACGTTGCGCACTATCCGCGTTATTATTACCG
>JAMDDG010000449.1 GCA_023488865.1 Bacteroidota bacterium
ATAGAGAAATGACAGGTAGCCAGAAGGGCCATCGCTTCAGGCATGAAGGTGATCTATTACAACCGGACGCGATTAACCGATGAGATTGAAAGAACCTACAACTGTAAGTACGTCAGTTTTGATAAACTGCTCGAAAAGTCGGATGTAATCTCGGTACATTGTCCGCATACAGCCGAGACCCACCACCTGTTGGATGAAGCAGCCATGAAAAAAATGAAAAAAGGGGCAGTCCTGATCAATACGGCCAGAGGAGCCGTGATTGATGAAAAGATGCTGGTGAAATACCTGCAGAATGGAAAACTCGGCGGCGCCGGATTAGACGTTTTTGAAAAGGAACCGATCATAACCCCGGAACTGTTTACCATGGACAATGTGGTGCTGACTTTTCGAGCAGTTTATCAAAACTGACGTACTTACAGTTGTAGGTTCTTTCAATCTCATCGGTTAATCGCGTCCGGTTGTAATAGATCACCTTCATGCCTGAAGCGATGGCCCTTCTGGCGAATGCTTTGCCAATCCTGCCCATTCCTATGATCCCAACCGTTTTGTCAAAGAGGCCAGTACCCAGATTCTCCATTATTCCCCACTTAAAATTGGGTTTGGTCCTGAGCTCACGGTCATTTAAGGCGATATTCCTGGTAAGGGATAAAAGCAAACCAAGCGCCATTTCAGCTGTTGGTTCTGTGACTGCATTCGGCGTATTGCAGACCACTACCCCCATTTCGGTGGCTTTGGCAACATCAATATTGTTGTACCCTACCCCAAAATTGGCAATAATCCGGAGCCTGGTTGCTTCTTTGAGCATTCCTGCTGTTAACGGTTTTACAAAGACAGAAAGAATTCCATCTACTTGAGGGATATACTTTTTAATCTCCTCATCCGAAAACGTAAAGTTCTCTGTCGGATAGATCAGTTCGCAATTTTGCTCAAGTTTTGCCAAACCTTGTTTAGGAATTGCTGCGATGACAAGAATTTTTGGTCTCATGCTTCACCTGGATTGATTAATACAATAAAACGCGTATAATAGAATCCCGTATAATAGAAGCGGGTGGAAGAGAGTAACAATGGCACCGACATGGTCAGATAGAGAAATGACAGGTAGCCAGGAGCTACCCAGCCAGTTTTCCTCAACGTAATCCCCATGGTAATCATCAAAGCCATAATCAGGTAGCTCCTGAAGTTAAAAAAGGAGAAAAGGCAGGGATAATCTTCTTTTAGCTGCAAAATCCGCAGGGTGTGCTTTAATGACAACTTTGAAAACATTTTCCAGTAAAAAATGAGGCCCCCAAAAAGGGCAAGGCCATACTCCAACCACAGATACTGACTGGACGGATCGACCATTTTAGATCCTTTAAACAGAAGCATGGAACCGGCAAAAGTCCACACGCCGGCAGCAACAAAAAGCAGTATCCGTTTCGGAACAGCGGGTTTCAAACTTGATATATACCTCAATTTAGATACTTTAATAGTAGATTTTTATATTCACAATTCAACGGACCGCATCGTCATACTGAAGATGATACTTGGTGCAAATGAAGGGAAAAATTACGAATTTTATTTAACCAGTACCAAAATTTCGATGAATTGACCAGTTATTTTGACAACATTGTCTTGGAATTTCTGGGCTAACGAAATTTTTAAAATCCTGTTTACACAATCTACTTTACACCTTTCTCAATTCGTCCGGTTACTTCAGAAAACGCGCCGCGCCAGCGGGGGATTTTACTTTTCGATAGTAAGATAATTGGAGATAATTTTTGTGATAAGGACATTATGAAACGTGTCGATAGTGTAAATAATATACCAGACAGTTGCCCGGTTCCGGCGATAGGTCAAAACCTTATCTCCATACAACTTATGGGTGGAAGATGTAGTTCGGACATGATACTTTTTGTTTGACAGCGAAAAACATTTGACCTCAATATCATCAACATATTGCAGGGCATGTTCAAGCTCCAGCGGGCCTTTTTCCCAGGTTATCAAAGCCGTAAAAATGTTTTTTAAGTCATCGACGGCTTGGTGTGAGATATAGACAGCGGCCATATTTTATCTATGTGCTGTTATTTGGTTTGAGGATCGTTTTTGTACAATGATTTGACATGATTTCTGACCTCGTCAAAACCATCTTTAACAGGAACATATCCTTCATGGACTGGTTCTGAAATCTGGTCAGGATCAACAAACCGAACTACATCAGGATAACGGCGAAGTTCAGTAATTAATTTCAAACCAGCCGCCGTGTTTGTTTCAATTTGAACTGTAACAGTCATCTTGTTAATGAATTATTATGAATTAGCTTTACAAATATAACTATATTTAATCAAGTAATCAGACGCCAGCGGGGATGTCCGGATTATCCTCCTGTATGTCGCCAACGAAGGTTCATTCCCTTTCAGGGACCCCTTAATTTTTTATACAGCAGGTAAATGAACGCTCTTTATTGCTCAATTCGTACGGTTACTTCGGGACACACTCCGAGCCGGTAGAGCTTAGACTGTCAAGTTTTTCCATGATCCGTTTTATCTTAACGTTCTATACTTTAGTTGCTTTAAAAGTCATGTAGTATTTGTTCTTTTGTTATTATTCTGCTGGTTAGTCTCTTTATCGTTCTCGGATCAAAGTGCTTATTAATATTTTCAAGTCTTTCAATAAAATTGTCTATTTCGGATTCGTCATTGATTATTAGATAATTGATTTCATCAGGCATGAATCTTAATTTATAATGTAGTGCTACATTTTGGTTTGCATTCTTTTTAAAATCATCGTTGGAATACTCTTCTTTAGTCAGATGCCTGACAGCGAATTTCTTTGAAATTTCAGGAATCCATCTCCATTCTCTCTCATCATAAAATCTTCTTTTTATTAATTTCCCATCTCTGTACATTTTGCCAGAGTATGGCTTTGTGAACATTATAAAATCTGATACAAATTCTTTTAACTCTTCCGAATCTTCTTCATTCTTTTGATTTTCCAGTCTGTTAAACGACCAGCTTATCATATGTTCAATGTTCTTTGAAGTTCTTGCGTTTTTCCGCGTATAAATAATCGGGCTTAAATTTTGTTGGTAACCCCAGGATTTTCTAAGTCCAATTCCGTAATTGCCATAAACTCCAATATGTTGCTTGATCTTTGATAAAGGAATATCACAAAAGCATACCATTGGATAAGCCATCTCTAAATCATCAAGAGACGTAATGGTTAAATAGTCCATTTTTTCAAGACAATATCTCGGTTCAAAAGTTGTTCCCAAAATATCCATCAAATTCTCAATTGATTTTGTGAAATGAAAGAAAGTATTTGAACTTAAGTTTTCTGATATTTTTGTTGTCATTATGGTCAATTTACAATTATTGCAAACGGTTTCGGGCTTTGCCTTCGGGCGAATTTCAGAGCACAAAATTTTAATTTATTACAAAGTTCATTATAGAAGCACAAAGTTTCATGTTTGCACGTCAGCCCGCCTGACGCAAAACTCGTGTTATTAGCTGCTGCTCTTTACAGTTTTTGTCTGTGTTAAGCTTAAATAAAATATTGCTAATTCGCTTGATGCCGAAACTGCAAGTTTTACATAAATTCCGTCTAAAGACTTGAATTCAGGTGAATGTCCGTGCCCGGTTCCGTATGAGTTTCGTAATTCTGTAATTCCGTGAACGATGTTTGAAAACCCACCTAATATTTTGGCTATTGATGATTTAGCTAAATCTACACTTTCAATTTCAAATGGCATTAAGTTAATATGCTTATTAGTTTCTTTTACCAATCTCCCGACATCCCAATCTTTATCAAACTCTATTCCTTCTTCTTTCAGGATGTGTTTACAGCAAGTTTCGATTAACTCTTTTGAAATCCCTAATGCTAAATGTGGGTTACTTTCAATTGAGTTATTCATTAGTCTAATTTGCTTATTTACATACTCTTGAGTCAGTAATTCCGTAATTTGTACTGCTTTTTTGTCAACTTGAATTTGATGCTCACTTTTTAAGTAAGGTCTCCAATTTATCTCTCTGACATAAATTCCGTCTGATTGTCCTGATTCTGTTATTGCTGATTCAATAGCAGAAGTTTCATTTATATATTCCTCAAGTTTTCTATGTATTTTCAAAGGTACACTTATCGTAACTTCATACATATATGTTTCTTTGTCACTATCCATCGAAAACAGAGTATCTATGTAGAGTTGGTCAATTGAGCAATTATTAAGGAAATTGGCAGCCTTTTCTTCTTCCAATTCCATTAACCAATTATATATGTGTCCTTTTAATCCGTCCATTTTTGTTTTTTGCATATTTTTCTTTTGAGTTGCAGCTAACGTTTATATCCGCTACAAACATGCTCCTATTCGCTGAACTTGTTTATATGTTGAGGCAGGTTTGTCGTCGGTTATACAAAAGTAAACTTACCCAATAATATTTAAACCCCAAAGCTTTAGGCAGGAAAATTGTGCCAGGCACCTCTGTGATGCGGTTATTCAATAATTAAGGCATCATCCTAATTGGCAATCAATATTTCGGCTAAAGCCGTGGCGGAATATGTGCGCATTTGGTCAACGCCATTAATGGCGTTGCCAGTCCGTTCCCCATTTTGCGGTATACCTGTCATTCGGATTATGGCGGTTTCGTTATTCGTCCGACCTGATTAGCCGTAGCCTTCAGGCTACGGTCATGAGAACCACCCTCCAGGCACGGGCTTCAGCCCAAATTGGTTGCCAACATTTCGGCTAAAGCCATTTCCGGGACAATCATTCAATCAACAACGTCCTAAATGGTCAACGCCATTAATGGCGTTGCTAGTTATCCAAACCGTTATCTAAGGCTTTCGAGGCAGGTCAAAGGGAGTATTTAGAGACCGTGTTTCATTTTTTTGAGAAAATTTTCAAAAAAACAGGGGTACATAATAAATTATTTCTATTTTTGTCGCAAAGAAAAGAACAATGACAACACGTTTGGCAAATACATATTGGTGGTGGCTGCTTTATAACTTTCAAAAGTCGTAAGGAAGCAACGCCTGCATTTACCCGAATCAATAAAGTACAAAAGAGGCCTGTCGCACCTGCGACAGGCCTCTTGTTTTTTATCGAAAATAGGATGAAAGAAGGGAAAAAGATATGAGTTATGAGATATGAGTTATAAGATATGAGATATGAGTTATGAGAATCGGCTAAAGGTCAAAGGCTAATGGCTAATGGCTAAAAGTTTGGAG
>JAMDDG010000018.1 GCA_023488865.1 Bacteroidota bacterium
TTCAGAAGGATTGTATAACATTAAATTCAGATTTTTAAAACCGGTAAAGGCAAACGGAAAGATGATTCTTGAGACAAAAACATTTATTAATCAGATGTTAAATGTTAAACAGGAAACAGAAGAGATTGAAATGAAGGATATTCACTTTCCTGATATGGAATGTGATTTTATACCCTACTATAGAGTCGGTTCAACAAGGATATTCCCATTTTATGTTAAAATAGAAAAACTTAAATGACATTTTCAGAATCGCGTGGGCTAACTATATTGCTTACGGTAAAAAGATTGAATTCGTTAAATCAAATCTTGTTTTGTAGAAGTTTAATAGCTCAAATGATGCCAAGGGTGCTTTTGCAGATGGAACACCGGTCAGTTCAATTAATCCTGCAGAAGGCGAAGAGTGTTATAGCATACAATATCAGGGTAATGACTGCCCATATGGTGAGGTTGGTTTGTTGGTTTAGTGCTTAGCCTAACATAAAGCCATTGAAACAGGGTAAAATATCAAAAATAAAGCGACGAAATAGGGTAAAAAAACCATAAAAACTAACAAAATGGAATAAAAGACAAATATCATTGTAAAAAAATTTTAAAAAATAAACGTATATGAAAAAATGGATCACTGGAATATTCAAATTTAAAACACTGTCTTTGGTGTTATCTCCGATCTTTGCACTCGGATGTACAAAGACAACGCCCCGTCAACCCAATGTAATTTTAATAATGACTGATGACCAGGGTTATGGGGACATGTCATGTAATGGGCACCCTAAATTAAAAACGCCCAATTTAGATAGGTTATACAATGAGGGTATTCATTTCACCGATTTTCATGTTTCCCCCTATTGTTCGCCTACCCGTGCTTCATTAATGACCGGGCGCGATTTCCGAAGGGTTGGGGTCTGGCATACTTATGGTGGCCGTGACTGGCTGAATGAAGACGAGACAACCATCGCTGATATATTCAAATTCAATGGTTATGCAACGGGGCATTTTGGTAAATGGCACCTGGGCGATAATTATCCATTTGCACCACAATTCAGGGGGTTTGACACCTCCCTTATGCTTGAAAATTCAGGCATGGGGGCAGCAGATGGATATTGGGGCAATGACCGCTTTAACGACACTTATTTTCTAAACGGGAAACCTGTAAAAACCAATGGTTTTTGTACGGATGTTTTTGTAGGTCATGCATTGGAATTTATCGAAAAGCACAAAGATGGGCCTTTCTTCGTTTATCTGGCAATCAATCTTCCCCACCAGCCCTGGAATATTCCGTCCAAATACAGGATGAAATACGATTCTGCCAATAGTACAGATACCTCCGAGGTGGTTCCCTATATAAACAGGAATATGGCAAGGTTTTATGGTTCAATTGATAAAATCGATGAACAGGTGGGTAAGGTTTTGGCCTTTTTGGACCAACAAAAATTGGACAAAAATACAATTGTCATGTTCCTCACGGACAATGGGACGGTCAGCTCGGAATATAATGCCGGTATGCGCGGACGAAAAGGAAGTCCCTACGAAGGGGGCCATCGTGTTCCCCTGTTTATTCGCTGGCCAAATGGTAAATTTCTTTCAGGGAAGGAAGTTAAAGAACTTACCACCCATATGGATATAGTTCCTACCCTGATTGATTTATGTGGCCTGAAAACACAAAAAAAACTTTCTTTTGACGGGCAAAGTTTAAAACCACTACTTTACAATGATCATTCCAATTGGAACAATGAACGTACCTATATTAGCCAGGCAACCCAGTTTATACCTGGTAATTACCATATAACAGCGCCGGAATGGGGCAATACGGTAGTATGTAAACAAAAATGGAGGCTGGTGAACAATGAGTTGTACGATTTGAAAAGTGATCCGGGCCAGAAAAATAATTTGGCGGACCGCCATCCAGGGGTAGTTAAAGAATTGAAGGATGACTATGAAAAATATTGGAAAGATATTCAGCCTTATACCGAAAGAATAGCCCGTGTACACTTAGGAAACCCCCAACAACCGGTTACTACATTTTCGCTTTCCGGTGTTACCCCGTGTGAGGGGTGTCCTGCAGAATGGTCAATGGATGGCGCCATTAAGGCCCGCGGGATAACCGGTAAATGGCCGGTGTTTGTAGAACAACCGGGGTTATACGAAGTCGAATTACGACGTTGGCCAAGAGAACTGGACCAGGCCATAAATGCGTATAAAGGATTAGGGGGCAGGGTGCCAATAAAAGAATTCAGCAAAGATGCCGTGCAGATATCCCCGGATAGCGCAAGGGTAAAAATTGGGGATACTGATATTTGTCGAAAGATAAACCCGGATGCAAAATCAATCCGTTTTCAAATTACTTTGGCCAAGGGGCCAACAGATTTACAAACATGGTTTATTGACAAAGATGGGACTGCCAGGGTAGCCTATTGGGTTTACGTGAACCGGCTTTAATCTTTAAAAATTAACCGGAAAACCTCAACAGGTCGTGATAATACAAAGAAAACCGGTCTTTATCCGGTTAAATAATCAAAATTGGAAATTCTTAGTATCTAATTAAATAAACAACGTCAAGACATATGGACTCAAGAGAACGTATTCTTGTAGCTATTCATCACAAACAACCCGACAGGGTTCCTGTAGATATTGGGGCTACACCCAGTTCAGGAATTTCTGCTGTGGCCTATCATAATCTGATTAATTACCTGGGATTAAATCACCTTAAAAACCATGTCTATGATGTAATTCAGGAAGTCACACAACCTGAGATGGAGTTATTAGAATTATTTAAAGTCGATGTTCTTGATATTGGCAGATTCTTTAACTCATCCGGGAATTACTGGCATAAATTGGAGCTAATGAGCGGCTATCCCGGACTTTATCCCAAATGGTTTAATCCGGAAAAACAACCCGATGGAAGTTGGCTGGCTGCCGGGCAGACAGGTGAATATATCGGGAAGATGCCTGTTGGTGCTACATTTTTCGATCAGTTGATTTTTCCATATGTAAACGGTTACCCCGATAACTTTAATAATATCAGTCACGATATGTCCAGGGTGATATGGGGTGGTTTTGGATTCCCTCCTTACGACAGGATAAATGAAAAGGACTTCTGGAAATTACTAAGGGAGACAATCATTGAAGAGCGGTCTAAAACAGACAAAGCTCTTCTTATCGGTGTTGGTTGTAATCTTTTCGAATGGGGTACATTCCTGCGCAGAATTGATAATTTTCTGATGGACCTTTATCTGGAACCTGTAAATGTCCACAGGCTTCTTGATAAACTGCTGGAAATGCATATGGATTTCCTTTCAAAAATATGTGAAGCAGTTGGAGATGTGGTTGATATTATAAAATTCGGCGATGACCTCGGGACAAATACCGGACCATTTATGCCAAATGAAATATATAATGAATTTTTCAGGCCAAGGCATAAAATTATGTGCGATTATGTAAAAGCAAATTGCTCAGCACACACAATGCTTCACTGCTGTGGAGGTATATATGAACTTATCCCTGAGTTGATTGAAGCAGGTTTTGAAATCCTTAATCCCGTGCAGATCAATGCAATCAATATGGAACCGGAACGACTGAAAAAAGAATTCGGCAATGAAATGACTTTTTGGGGAGGTGGCGCCAATACCCAGAGTATTCTTAACCGTGCCACCCCTCAGCAGGTAAAAGACCATGTTAAACACAATATTGAGATATTCTCAAAAGGAGGGGGATATGTGTTTAACACAGTTCATAATATTATGCCCGATGTCCCGCCTCAGAATATTATTGCAATGTTCGAGGCAGTTCAGGAATTTCACTGAAAAAAAGTTGATACTTAACAAAAACAATAAGGTGTGGTTCCCTGACTGCCGACAGGCAAGCATCAAACCTTAAACAAACAAATTATTTACAGATGAAAAAAGCAAATTTAACAACATTTCTGATCATGTTGCTTGTGTTTATAAGTACCATGCGGATGAACGGTCAGGATACACCATCGCCAAAAGTTGATTTTTTAAATGCCCCCGTACTATTTAAAGAGGGTGGAAAATCTTACCAACAGGTGGTTGCAAGTTGCCAGGCAGAAAAACCGGGAAAGATTATCTTTCTGGAAGGTGGTAAAGAACTTTTGAAGGCCGGCCTCAAAAAAGGCAACAACCGGTTCCTGCTTACATTCCCGGCAGTTAGCCGGCCAAAAAAGATGGCCATTGCTACAAAGATCGATGACAAACCTGCCGGGAAATACCCTGTTACCCTTGTCCCGCCAAAGAAATGGGAGATCTATTTTGTGCAGCATTCACACACCGATGTAGGGTACACACGTCCCCAGTCCGAGATCCTTGCCGAACATATGCGCTACATTGACTATGCCCTGGATTATTGTGACCAGACAGACAATTTGCCTGATGATGCGAAGTTCCGGTGGACCTGCGAATCGTCGTGGGTTACCAGGGAATACCTCAGGACGAGGCCTGCCCCACAGGTTGAAAGGCTCAAAAAGAGAATAGATGAAGGACGGATTGAGGTAACAGGAATGTACCTTAATATGACTGAGATTGCGGATGAAAATGTTATGTACGATTTCCTCCAACCCTTAAAAGAATTCAATAAACTCGGTATCCCGGTAAAGACGGCCATGCAGGATGACGTTAACGGTGTTGCCTGGTGCTTACCTGATTATTTTAAGAATACGGGGGTCAAATTCCTTACGATGGGGATTAATGAAACCAGGTCTATACGGCCATTCGACAAACCTACCTGTTTTTGGTGGGAATCGCCATCGGGCGAAAGAATGCTTGCCTTCCGTGCTAACACTTATCATGATGGCAATATCTACGGACTTGAAAATAAATCACCTGATTTTCCTGCTAATATTTTGTGGCATCTTGCTGATCTTGAAAGCAAAGATTATCCGTTCGACAGGATTGCAATTCAATTTTCCGGGTATCGTGCTGATAATTCACCTCCTTCAATTGGAGCATGCGAACGTGTTAAATTGTGGAACGCCAAATATGAATGTCCGAAACTCAGACTGGCAACAATCAGTGAGTTCCCGGAATATGTTGAGAAGAATTATGCCGAAAAGCTGCCTGTTTACCGTAATGCATGGCTTGACTGGTGGACCGATGGTTGCGGGACAGCTTCGCGGGAAACTGCTGAAATAAGAAAAACCCAGAATATGAAACAGGTTGGTGAAGGGTTGTTTGCCATGGCCTCGA
>JAMDDG010000178.1 GCA_023488865.1 Bacteroidota bacterium
CGTAGCCGGACATTCGCATCCCCATTATATTCAGCGCATCAGCGACCAACTGAAAGCGATTGGATTTTACTCCAACTCGGTTCAAAATCCGATGCAGGCAGAGCTGGCCAAAAAGCTGGGCGAATTGTCCGGCTACGATGATTATGCCTTGTTTCTCTGCAATTCGGGAGCTGAAGCCAATGAGAATGCCTTGAAATTAGCCTCTTTTGTGACTGGAAAGAAAAGAGTGGTGGCTTTCGATAAATCGTTTCATGGCCGGACGTCAGCGGCTGTGGCCGTGACCGATAACCCCAAAATCACAGCCCCAATCAACGATGTGCACGACCGTCTCTTCCTTCCGTTAAACGACATCGCTGCTTTGGAAAAGGCACTTTTGCCGGGAGAAGTGGCCGCCGTGATTATCGAAGGAATCCAGGGTGTTGGCGGCTGCAGGGTGCCGAATCCCGAATTTTTACAGGCTGCCAGCAGGTTGTGCAAAGAGAAAGGAGTCGTACTTATTTTGGATGAAGTACAATCCGGGTACGGTCGAAGCGGAAAATTCTTTGCCCATCAATATGCCGGTATCCGGCCGGATGTGATTACCGTAGCCAAAGGGATGGGGAACGGCTTCCCGGTAGGTGGCGTTCTTATTTCGCCCGAATACAAACCCTGGCACGGCATGCTGGGGACCACTTTTGGCGGAAATTATCTGGCGTGTGCGGCCAGCCTGGCGGTCCTGGAAATTATGGAACAGGAACACCTGGTCGAAAATGCAGCCAATGTTGGAAATTTCCTGATCAATGAACTTTCAACCTTCGCAGAAATCAAAGAGATACGCGGAAAAGGGTTGATGATCGGGCTCGAATTTGACGGGCCGGTAGTTGCCCTGCGAAAGAAAATGTTGTTTGAGGAGAGAATATTCACAGGCGTAACAGGCACCCATGTGATCAGGATCTTGCCTCCACTGACTTTGACGATGAAGGATGCTTCCCGTTTTCTGGAAACGTTCTCCCGTGTCTTGAAAAATATGTAATTTGCACTTTCAATCACAAACTGTTCAACCATGCAAATCAATCAGATCAACATTGGTATTATCGGAGGCGGAAATCTTGGAAGATCGGTTGCGGAAGGCTTTCTGAAAGCCGGCATCGATGCCTCAAGAATTGTCGTAACCAGGCGCAGGGTTCATCTGTTGGATGACCTTCAGGCCAAAGGCGTCCGTATTGAAAAAGAGAACGCAAAAGCAGTTACCGGCATGGATGTGATCATTCTGGCGGTTAAACCCTACCAGGCAGCCGATTTACTGAATGAACTGCGGCCCTTTATGAAACCAGGACAGGTTGTGGTTTCGCTGATGACAGGGATCTCCCTGGCAACGTTGAACGGACTGCTTCCCGATGGGGTGCTGGCTTTTAGCGTAATGCCCAATACCGCCGTTGCGTTGCAGGAATCAATGACTTTAATTGCTGCACCAGAGTGCGATCCGGCCATTCAAAAAATGATTGGAGATCTTTTTGAGACGCTGGGAAAAGTAATCTTCATCAACGAAGAGTTGATGGCGGCTGCCACGGTACTTGGCGCCTGTGGCATTGCTTTTGCCCTGCGTTTTATCCGTGCGGCCATCCAGGGCGGAGTGGAGATCGGTTTTGGGGCCGATGTCGCTCAGCAAATCGTGGCCCAAACGGTGAAAGGTGCAACAGAGCTGATCCTGCAGACCGGACATCATCCCGAACAGGAGATAGACAAGGTGACGACGCCCAAAGGCATTACCATTTCCGGATTGAATGAAATGGAACACCAGGGTTTCTCTTCTGCATTGATACGCGGACTATTGGTTTCGTATAACAAACTGAACAACGCTAAGTGATTGTCCATTGTCAATTATCAATTAGAAAATTATGGAACGTCAAATCATTGAGATTGCCGACCGTCTAAGAGGTATGCGCGAATCCCTGGAAGTAGCCCCCGAAAACGCAGCACTTGTATGCGAAATTCCGGTAGCTGATTATTTGAAATATGAGAGTGGCGAAATTGATATTCCGGTAAGTATACTGCACCGAATGGCCCGGCATTTCGGTTTCGATATCACAACCCTGCTTACCGGAGAGGAACCGCATGTCCACACTTATTCCCTTACCAGGAAAGGCAAGGGGGTGACGGTTCAACGACGCCAATCCTACAATTATGAATCGCTGGCTGCCAATTTTGCCAACCGGAAAGCGGATCCCTTTTTTGTGATCGTTGAGCCAAAGGAAGATCCCGAAATTACTTTCAATGCACATCCCGGACAAGAGTTTCATTTTATGCTGGAAGGTCAGATGAAAGTCTGTGTCGGGGAAAATGAGCTGATCCTCAATCCGGGCGACTCCCTCTATTTTGATTCGGCTTTACCCCACGGCATGCAGGCTATGAATGGAAGGGTGGCGAGGTTTTTGGCGGTGGTGCTTTGATTATTATTCAATAAACAAGAAATAGATTGCTTCCCACTTCGTTCCTCGTGGTACCAATGACGGATCATTTTTTTGGCGGTGAGGGTGGAGAGAAGGAGGCGGGCGGCGATTCAGCTATTACCGAAAACTGATGACCCGCCTCCTTCTCTCCACCCTCACAAAATCAACAGCATACCGTCATTGCGAGTCGGAACGACGAAGCAATCTGCTGATTTACAGGTGATTAGAAATTAAATTTTTGCTCTTTTATGATCGCTGATGTTATCATCTCACAACGGTTTGATGACAGAAGATAAAAATCTGTCATTGGTAGGAGGCACGACGAAGCAATATATTGATAATAAAGCGAATATAAAATTTGTTTTTGATAGTGGAGCGAAGCAAACTCAAGTCTTGTACGAAATTTACTTAAACATAACAATGGTGATTTCTTCGTTATACAAAAAAATAGTCGTCAAAGTGGGCAGCAATGTGCTTACCAGGGAGGATGGGATGTTGAACATCTCCCGGATGACCCATATTGTCGAACAAATTGCGCAACTGAAAAAAGAGGGTGTGCAGGTGATTCTGGTGACCTCCGGCGCAGTTGCTGCCGGGCGTGCGGAAGTCGAACCACTGAAAAAGTTGGATCCTATTTCAAGCCGGCAATTGTGGTCTGCTGTCGGACAAGTAAAACTGATCAACCGGTATGCGGAACTTTTTCAGAAACAGGGGCTCACCTGTGCACAGGTGCTGACGACCAAGGAAAATTTTGGCGACAGGCTGCATTACCTGAACATGCGTAACTGTATGCAAACGCTTCTGGAAAATGAGGTGATACCTATTGTCAATGAAAACGATACCATTTCTGTAACCGAATTGATGTTCACCGACAACGATGAACTTTCCGGGTTGATTGCTTCCATGATGGATATGGAGGCATTGGTTATTCTCTCCAACGTGGATGGGGTCTATACCTGTGCGCCTGATCAACCAGGCAGCGAACTGATCCGGACTATCCATCCCAACCGGTCTGCGGAAGGGATCTCTATCTCTGCCAAGAAATCAAATTTCGGCAGGGGAGGCATGCTGACCAAATACCATATTGCGACGAAATTAGCAGGACAGGGAATCTCCGTATTTATTGCCAATGGCTTTAAAGAGAAAATATTGCTGGATATTTTACATGGAACAAGCCAAACTTCTTTTACCCATTTTCTGCCCTCAGATAAAAAATCGAGCGGCGTACGCAAATGGCTCTCCCATTCCGATGATTTTGCCCGGGGCGAGGTTGTAATCAATGAAGGAGCCAGAACAGCCCTTCTTTCCGACCGCGCTGTGAGCCTGCTTATGATCGGTATTACCTCCGTAACCGGATATTTCAAAGAGGGCGACATTGTCCGGATCAAAGACAGCGAAGGGAATTTGCTGGGTTTGGGAAAAACTTCCTTCTCCTCCGATGAAACTATCGAGGAAAAAGGAGGTAAAAAGGCCAAGCCATTTATTCATTATGATTATCTATACTTGATCTGATGGAAACAAAATACACTGAAAGCTTCGATCTGGCTTTGCATGCCAGCAGAAAACTGGGGCAACTGTCAAAAGATCAGATTAATAATCTGCTGCTCAGACTGGCCGATGCAGCTGAGGAATCTGCCGATGAAATTTTGAAAGAGAATCAAAAGGACCTCGATCAAATGGATCCGTCCGATCCCAAATACGACAGGTTGAAACTGACGAAAGCCAGAATCGCTGCGATCGCTTCGGATATAAGAAATGTGGCTGCTTTGCCTTCCCCGTTAGGGAGGATTTTAAGTCAGGAGATACTTCCGAATGGTTTGAAAATCAAGAAAGTGAGTGTGCCTTTTGGCGTGATCGGTATCATTTATGAAGCTCGGCCCAACGTAACGTTCGATGTCTTTTCGCTTTGCATCAAATCGGGAAATGCGGTGGTGCTGAAGGGTGGGAGCGATGCCGCTTATTCGAATGAAGCCATCGTTTCGGTAATCAAACGTGTTTTAATCGAATCGGCCATCGATGAAAATGCCCTGATCTTGCTTCCTCCAACGAGGGAAGCCACAACGGCGCTGTTGCATGCCAGGGGCTATGTCGATCTGATCATCCCGCGTGGCAGTCAGGCGTTGATTGACAATGTGCGGGAGAATGCAAAAATTCCTGTCATCGAAACGGGCGCCGGCATTTGCCATACCTATTTTGATGAATCCGGCGACAAAGAGTTGGGCCGTCGGGTGATCAACAATGCCAAAACGCGCCGGGTAAGTGTGTGCAATGCCCTTGATTGTCTGATTATTCACCGTACCCGGATGGCCGATCTCCCTTATTTGACAGGTTTATTGGCAGAGAGCAGGGTGGAGATTTTTGCCGATGAAGATGCCTTCAACTCCTTATCAGGAAATTATCCTGCAGATTTGCTCAATCCCGCAGTTCCCGACTCTTTTGGAACGGAATTTCTCTCCTACAAGATGGCAGTTAAAACAGTCTCCTCGTTGGACGAAGCGCTCGATCACATTGCCATCTACAGCTCCAAACACAGCGAAGCGATCATTGCAAAAGACCGGAAGGCTATTGATAAATTCTTGTTATCTGTCGATGCGGCAGCAGTTTATGCCAATACAAGCACCGCCTTTACCGATGGCGCCCAATTTGGATTGGGAGCAGAAATTGGCATCAGCACCCAAAAATTACATGCCCGCGGTCCGATGGCGCTCCAGGAGATCACAACCTACAAATGGATTGTGGAAGGGGAGGGACAGATAAGGGAGATCGGCC
>JAMDDG010000138.1:0-2428 GCA_023488865.1 Bacteroidota bacterium
TACCTGAGAATGCAACTTTGGTTTTTTCGTTTGTAGGGATGAAGTCGCAGGAAGTGGCAATAAATGGTAAAACAACCGTCAATATTGCGATGGAAGAAGAATCCATAGGATTGGAAGAAGTGGTGGCTGTGGGCTATGGGGTTCAAAAGAAAGTAAACCTGACGGGTTCTATATCAACAGTAAAGTTTGACAATGAACTAACCAATCGTCCTATAACAAATGGGACTCAGGCTCTTGGTGGAAAAGTCACAGGGGTTTGGGTAAGTCAGAATTCCGGGAAACCGGGAAGTGACGGAGCCCAATTACGTATAAGAGGTTGGGGTACAATGAATAATTCGAACCCACTAGTGATCATTGATGGCGTTGAAGGTTCTTTTGATCAGTTAACCCCAAATGACATTGAGAGTATGTCTGTTTTAAAAGATGCTGCCAGTGCTGCTATATACGGATCAAAGGCCGCCAATGGAGTTATCCTGATTACCACTAAACAGGGAAAGAACAATGAGAAAATGGAAATCAACCTGTCTTCATATTTTGGAGTACAAACATTAGGAAGAAGATATGATGTAATTGACAACAGTGCAGAACACATGAAATTATCTAATGTTGCATTGGTAAATGGAGGATCAAGTCCCGCTTTCCCAACATCCTTAATTTCGGCATTTGAAAATGGCAACGACCCTTACAAGTATCCAAATACAAATTGGTTTAAAGTATTGTTTAAACCTGCTAATATTCAGGAACACAATGTGTCAATCAGGGGGGGCGCAGCACAAACATCCTCATTTCTTTCTTTTAATTATCTGGATCAGGACGGAATGGTCCCGAATACCAAAAGTAACAGATATGGGATAAGGGCTAATTTAGAATCGAACATAAATAAGTGGCTAAAAGTAAGTGGTCGAATAAATTACTCCAGGAGGACTTCAGAGGAACCCTATGCCGATATTACTTACGGATCCTTAGGCCGTGTTTTTGATATGCTTAGTGGGGCTGCTCCATATATAGCCCCGTTTACAAAAGATGGGCGTTTTGGTTCAGTGCAGGCAATAGACAATAATGGCAATCTATTGTACGACAATAGGAATCCATTGATTGACGCTGCAAATGGAAAGACAAAAAGGGATGAAAATTTTGTGTCTGTTAACACATCGGCCGAGATCAAATTCACTGATAATTTGCTATTAAAAACAACATTGGCGTCTACCGGCAATTGGACTATGGTTGATAAATATAATCAAAGTGTTTTTGGTTATACTGACACTGGCATTGAGACCATAACAAAAAATTTCAACAGAGAAGGTTTAGAAATGAACAGGAGAAGTGTTTCAACTATTGATAATAACCTGTTTACAACATTAAATTACAGCAAAAAATTTGCTGAAATCCATGATTTTTCGACTATTGTTGGGATGCAATTGGAAAGCACGATAA
Organism: Bacteroidota bacterium; assembly: GCA_023488865.1. Lineage (GTDB taxonomy): Bacteria > Bacteroidota > Bacteroidia > Bacteroidales > Prolixibacteraceae > CAINVV01. Next base: position 1,435 of record JAMDDG010000138.1, read on the forward strand.
TTAAAGATCTTTATGCACGTAGGACCAGTCCGCCTAAAGAAGGCCTAACACAAGTAGATGCAGGAACATCAGGAATACAGGGAAATGGTAATATGTATGGGTTGAAGATGTTCTCCTATTTTGGACGGGTTAACTATTCTTTTTCAAACAAATATTTATTTGAAGCTAACCTTAGGGCTGATGCTTCTTCACGCTTCAGAAAAGGTTCAAGATGGGGGATTTTTCCAGGATTTTCTGCAGGATGGAGACTTAGTGATGAAGGATTCATTAAAGACCTAAATTTATTTTCAAATCTAAAATTACGTGGTTCCTGGGGTCAGTTAGGAAATCAAAGTATCGCGGAATATTGGCCGTATCTTACGGTAATCGATCAAAGTAATTCCTTAAGTTATAGCAGTGCCGGAACTTTTGTTCCCGGAGCAGCAGTTACCTCTTTAATAGACCAAAACATTACCTGGGAGACTACTTCAACACTTGATTTTGGCATTGATATTGGATTATTTAAAAACAGGGTCAATATTGTCGCCGATTATTTTAAGAAAAAAACCTCCAACATTATTGTACAGTTACCTATACCACTCATTTTAGGGGGAGTTCAAGCTCCGTATGAAAATGTAGGGGAGATGTTAAATAAGGGATTCGAATTTGACATCAATTATGACAATCAGGTTTTGAGCAGAAATAAACTCGGATACAATATTGGTTTTAATGTAACATACATTGATAATAAGGTTACAAAATTCAGAGAGGATTCACCTGATCAGTTGTACCTAATAAGAGAGGGGTATTCTTACAGAAGCTTATATGGTTATAAGGCAGTAGGGATTTACCAGACTGACCAGGAAGCAGCAGATCACATGTATGCCAATAGTTACAAACCTAAGGCCGGAAATTTAAAATTTGAAGATGTGAACAAGGATGGAAAACTAGGATTTGAAGATAAACAGGGTTTGGGCAATACTATCCCAAAATTCATGTTCGGATTAACGCCAAG
>JAMDDG010000138.1:3294-4746 GCA_023488865.1 Bacteroidota bacterium
ATTTATACAGGTGAAGCTCATTTCCTTCGCGGTGTAGCCTATTCGTTATTAGTTGAATCGTATGGAGGTGTTCCAATTATTGAATCTACTCTTACGACAGAAGAGGCAAGAAACGTTAGCCGGGCCACAGCTACAGAAACATGGGCCAAGGCAATTACTGATTATGATATAGCAATCGATAAACTGAAAGTTGATGCTCCAGAAATTGGTAGAGCTACGAAAGGGGCTGCTTTGGGAATGAAAATGAGGGCATATTTATATCAGGGGGAATATGATAAAGTACTGGAAGTAGTCAATCAAATTGATGCATTAAATAAATATTCGTTATTCCCCAGCTATGCAGGATTGTTTAAATTAGAGAACGAAAATAACAAAGAAGTTCTTTTTGATATTCAATATATGGCAGGGGAGAATTCTCAGGGTTCATTGCACGATCAATATTGTGGAACAGGTACAGGTAGCTGGACACGTGGAAGCCGTTATGTACCTACTGATAATTTAGTTGCTGCGTATGAAACGATTGATGGTTCTGCAATTGATCCGAAGAATCCTTATGCAGGACGTGATCCACGCCTGAAATTTACTATTGTTGTACCTGGTGATTACATTTTGGGGTATCGTTTTCCTAACTACTTGTATCCTGGTGGGGCTTTTAACCATCCCGGGAATAGATTAAGGCATCTGAGTTGCAGGAAATACCGTATAGAACCGGAATCAGCATTACCACCATCTGGACAGTCGTCTTTAAATAATATTGTACTGAGATATGCAGATGTAATCTTATCAAAGGCCGAAGCAATCATAGAAACGAATGGAAATGTGGATGCAGCAGTTGCATTGATTAACCGGATAAGGACAGAACGCAATGATGTGAAAATTACTGCTTTGCCAATGGGATTATCTCGCGAAGCCGCACGTGAAAAATTAAGGCACGAACGGCGGATTGAATTTGCGTTGGAGGGTCTTTATTGGTCAGATATTAAAAGATGGAAAATTGGGAAAGACCTTTACCCGCTTGTAATTAAAGATCATAAAAACAGTTTAATAGAGACCAGATTCCCTAATGGATATCTTGAATATTATAACTTATTGCCAATTCCTAACAGCGAACTTTCTTTAAACAAAAATCTTGTTCAAAATCCGGGTTGGTGATACTTATGTTCAACCTATTAGTGAAATAGTTTAGATGTTATGAGAATTAAAAATAGTTGCTTAAGCTGGAGTAACCACCTCGTTCGTGGTGGTTACTCCTTTTATTAATTTCTAATCACGGGATTCTATCTCTATTTTGGCAAGGCTGTTTAGACAGTTTTACCTTCATGGGATGAATATACAACAATTTGAAAAATAGAAAATAAAGCCATATTAATATGATAACCAACAACATTGAAAGTAGTTTTACCAATACATTCTCACATTTAAAATGTAGTACCGTTTTTCTGGGCATAAGTA
>JAMDDG010000138.1:4756-5190 GCA_023488865.1 Bacteroidota bacterium
ACGACTTGTCTGTAGATATAGGAGAGAAAGTAAATGTAGCTAAGAAAAATCCGCAAATAGTGGAAAAACTCCGTGCAAAACTCGAACAGGTAAAAGCTGGGAAATAAATTGCATATGAAACCCTCATGAGCAAAGGCTCCCCAAAGAAGATGAATATCCCTGAGGCTCCCATGTGGCGATTAAAAAGCAATTTATATTCACATGAATTAGAAAATAAAGCCATATTAATATGATAACCAACAACATTGAAAGTAGTTTTACCAATACATTCTCACATTTAAAATGCGGTACCGTTTTTCTGGGCATAAGTACTATAGCTTTGTTACCATTCCCCAGTAAAGCAACTGTATCAGAGAAACCTAATATTGTATTTATTCTTGCCGATGATTTAGGTTATGCTGATTTGAGTTGCTATGGAGCTACTCAAATCAAAA
>JAMDDG010000363.1 GCA_023488865.1 Bacteroidota bacterium
ACCGAAGCAGGTGTAGGCGTAATAATTGACACCGTAACAATTAGCAGGCAAACTTATCAGCGAATGCTGACATGGGTAATCAATAAAGTTGCCAAAGTGATTGAATTTGTTGTTTTGCTTACCATAGGCTTTTTCTGGATGCATAACATTTTGCTTTCGCTGCTTGGAGTGTCATTGTTAGTATTTGCCAATGATTTCGTAACCATGTCACTGGCAACCGACAACGTGAAACATACAAGCAATCCAAACAAATGGAACGTAAAAGAGAATATTCTGGCATCACTTATTCCCGCACTGTGTTATGTTTTAGGAGACATCCTTGTAATCCTGGCAGGTAAATATTATTTTCATTTACAATGGAATGAACTAACAACACTCGTAATGCTGAGTCTTATATTTAACAGTCAATTCAGGGTGCTGATCGTAAGGGAAAGAAAACATTTCTGGTCATCTCTTCCTGGTAAAGGATTACTTATATCCAGCTCATCAGCTATCATCGTGTTTGCACTCGTAGCAATATCCGGCATCCTTGTTCCTCCTCTAAACCTGCCAGTAGTTCTCACTATTTTTGGATTCTCAGCTCTTTTTACGCTCGGCATTGATTTTCCGAAATACTACCTGTTCAAAAAATTTGGATTATAAAGACTGGCTTGAAGAATGAAACATGATTATAAAACGCAGAAGCAATGACAGCTAAAAAATCGCTCACGATCGTTCAAATGAACGACACCCATGCTTATCTTGATATCCACCAGGAGATGTTCTGGAAGGGCGACCATGCCGTTTACCGCCAGACCGGAGGTTACGCCCGTATCGCCACTATTGTAAAGCAAATTAGGACTGAAAGTCTTGGAAGTTGTCTCTTTTGCGACTGCGGCGATACCCTGCATGGCACGTATCCTGCATTGCAGACACAAGGACAGGCTATGATTCCTATCTTAAATTCATTGGGGATTGATGCCATGACCGCTCATTGGGAATTTGCTTATGGCCCTGAGATTTTTAACCAGCGGGTTGCAGAACTTAACTATCCGATGCTGGCAAATAATATCTTTGATAAAGTGACAAAGAAGCCGGTTTTTCAGCCATATTTCATTAAAGAGATTGGAGGATTAAAAATTGGACTTATAGGGATTGCCTCAACCATTGTGGACAAGACTATGCCGCCATCATACAGCGAAGGGATATACTTTACCTTGGGTAAAGATGAACTTCCGCCGATTATTGATTTGCTGCGCATTGATGAAAAGTCAGACTTGATTGTCCTGGTCTCGCATCTGGGTTTCACTCAGGATATGAAGCTTTTATCTGAAGTACAAGGCATAGATGTTTGTCTCAGCGGCCATACCCATAACCGGCTTTACAAACCGGTTCTTATCGGGAAAACGATTTTAATGCAATCAGGATGCCATGGTTCTTTTTTGGGACGTTTGGATCTGGTAATAGTTGACGGACAAATTACTGATTATCAGCATCGGCTGATTGAGGTTGAAGCAGTCGTACAACCTGACCCTATAGTAGCTGAACTGGTAAAGCATGCCCTCGCACCTTACAAGAATGAACTCGCAGAGATCGTTGGAGAAACAGCTACAGCGCTCAACCGGGGAACAACCCTGGAAACTACTATGGACAATTTCCTGCTTCAGGCATTGCTCGAAAGCACGGGCGCACAACTGGCATTTTCGAATGGCTGGCGCTACGGCGCTCCAATAGTCCCGGGTCAAATTACCTTGAATGACCTTTACAACATGATTCCCATGAATCCGCCTGTCTCAACCGTAGAGTTAACGGGAGAGGAAATCAAGGCAATGTTGGAGGAGAATCTCGAAAGGACGTTTTCGTGCGATCCGTATAATCAAATGGGAGGATATGTCAAGCGTTGTCTAGGTCTCAATGTTTACTTTAAGATAGAAAATCCTTTGGGCAACCGTATTCAAAAACTATTTGTTGGCAATGAAGAGGTGCAGCCCGACCAATATTACACAGCGGCATTCGTCACGATGCAGGGAGTCCCTCAGAAATACGGCCGCAATCGTGAAAACCGGTCAGAAAGGATTATTGATACAATGAGGAAATATCTGGCAAAGCATCGCCCTGTTCATGCAGAACTCAGGGGAACATTTGTTGCGGTATAAGAAGGAATAGTGCGACAACATTTATCATTAGAAAAGAGATAATACAATGAGCAAAGTTAAAGGAAAGCCTATAATAGAGCCTGATACCAAAGATAAGAAAGGCGATCACAAAATTATAGTCGGGATTCCGGTAGCGCTTGAAAAGGCAGATGTAGTGTTCAATGTGTATCGCCATGTGAGTACAGGCAACCCTGTTAAAGTCCTCATCGCAGAGCTTATGAAACAGGGAGTGCAGATAGAAGAGTGCTCTGTTTCCATGAAAAATCATCAGTGGGGCAATGGAGATTTGCTGCCTGGTGTTCAGGTCAATAATGGAGCCGTGGGCCGGTTAATTCAACTGGTGCAGGAAGGTTACGTACAAATTCAGCCGTAGGTCTAAGCTAATAACAATTAAATCATTACAATTTATGAGCTTTAAAACTTTTTATAGTGCAGTAAAAAAAAGAGGGCTAAGCGTTTTGCTTATTAGCTTTCTTATTATCATTGTTTTCGTTCCGGATGCAAAGTCCTTGCTATTACAACAATTGGTTTCAGTTGGTTTATTTAAAGCGGAAATAAAGAAAAATGGGGTAAATAATTTACCTCAAACGGCTTCCTTTTCCTTTACAAATTCAGCAGGCATAACTGTTACTACAGCCGGGTTAAAAGGTAAGGTTGTATTCATTAATTTTTGGGCATCCTGGTGTCCGCCATGCCGTGCCGAAATGCCTTCCTTAGATGAGTTGTACAAGAAACTGCAAAATGATGACAGGTTTGTTTTTCTTTTTATTAACGAAGATGAAGACAAGTCAAAAGCGATAAAGTATCTTGAAAAAAATCATTTTACTATTCCTTTATACAGCCGCTTAGGAGACGTGCCCAATGAAATTTTCAGTGGAACTTTGCCCACCACGGTTGTTATTGACAAAGACGGGAAAGTGGTATTAAAGCATGAAGGCTTGGCGGGTTATAACACCGATGCTTTTATCAGGCAATTAAAAGACCTGTTATAAAAGCCAGATTGCATTGCTGTTTCGTCAGTAAATGTTTTTTTACAACTACAAATAGAAGTTTTCATGTCTTTATCGTTGTGCTTATACACGGCCTGATGATAAAATATTTTAACAACGAAATACAACATTGGAAACCATGACTGACAGGAAGTACAAAAAAAAACTGATTAAAAGTAGTTGGGTTCCCTTGTTGAAAAAAATAGTTGATTAGCTTTGCTGAAAATTAATTGGAAAACAATTCCAATTGGTAAATGTTATTATATTAATGCAAGAGATTTTAAAACATAGAAGTGGTAGTAGCAAAACATGGACAGTTCTGTTTTTAGGGCTGTTATTGCTTATCGCTCCTTGTTCTGTACGAAATTCCCTGCAACATGCGTTAGGTGTAAAAACGACTAAAACACTTAATCCAAGCAAGACAACTATTCAACAAGCCACCGATTGTTGTGTCACATACAGTCAGGCAGAGATTGTAAACGTACAGCTTGTTAAAGAAAATCTTAAATTCAAATCTTTTGCAACGGGTATAAATCAATTTTCAAATTTCTCCATTGATCGTCCGGCTTTTTTCAATCTCTTAAATTCTGAAAATAAAAGCAAGAAAGATATTCCTCTTTACATTTTATATAAAAGATTAAAGTACATGATTTGATTTTACATCACTCCGTTAAAATCAAATAAATCTTTTAGTATAAAAAATATCCATTAAAATGCATAATCAAAAATTAGTGCAGTCATATAATTTGGCAGGACTTTTCACGCTATCCTTACGCCTGGTTGTAGGATGGACCTATTTCTCAGCTTTTTGGAGAAGACTGATATTAACCAACAAATTAGATCCGGAAGCATTGGGCTACATTGGTGAAAAGTTCAACAATTTTATGCCCAATGCACTGGGCATAAAGCCAGTCATCGAATACCTTGTAATAAATCCTGAAACCTTATGGTGGGCTATGGCGATTTTCACTATTATAGAAGGAGTTGTCGGGCTATTTTTCATGTTTGGATTATTTACAAGACTCATGAGTGTTGGCGTTTTTGGTTTGGCCATGGGAATACTGTTAGGTTCCGGTTGGATAGGGATTTATCTGCATTTCCAACGGAAAACATAGAGAACGTATATGTGGCAAAAGTGAAACCCGGAAAACATAGTTTAATCATTCCTTTAGGGGCAAAAGCTACCATCACGATTAAAGATGAACGATTATCAGCTTTGCCCTCAGGACAATATCAGATGAAACTAACTGATATTAGCGGTGCCACATGGAGCGAATTAATAAAAATTTAAATCAAAAAAATGGAATCAAAAACAGTTAATATAAATCAAAATTCGGTAGCGGTATTCAGAATCTTATTAAGTCTGATATTTATTGTTGCAAGTATCAACCACTTGTTCAATGTTGAAAAAGTGATTGACAAAATCAACCAGGCCAGATTCAAAGAGTTAGCCTTTATATTGGGCAATCCTGAATTTTCCGTCATTGCTTCGGGGATTGCCATGCTAATTGCAGGTATTGCTTTAATGATCGGGTTCAGAACAAAATATGCGTCTATCATTTTAGCCCTGATACTTGTGCCTATCACAATTACCATTCAGGTTGGACAAATGTCAACCATTGGCCCTTTATTTAAAAATGTAGCAATCTTTGGAGGGTTAATATTTTTTATAATGAACAATTTCAATAACCATAAAAGTATAAAAGCATGAAAGCATATATCTTGTTAATAAGCGTCCTATTCTCGTTTCTAATTTCGGGTAATAGCCTCGCCCAAAAACCTGCAGATTCAACAGTTAAAAATTACACCGTCCTAACCAGGGACATACAACAACTGAAGCCTATTATTTTGGCAGCTAAGGATTTAGCGTCTGAAGATGGAAATCAATTCGGTGCGTTTAAAGTTGTAATTTGTGGCAAAACAATTACCGATTTAATCCAAAAGGACAAGATTACTCCTTATCTGGAAATGGCAGAAAAATATCATGTTGAATTGTATGCTTGTGGATTATCTTTAAAGCAATTTAAAGTCAATCCGAAGGACTTGCCGAAACAAATTC
>JAMDDG010000166.1 GCA_023488865.1 Bacteroidota bacterium
AATACGCCTCCCTTCACCAATTCCTGGTGGTTCAGCCACGGATCAACGACTTTCTTCCCGTTGAATTCAGCCGAAAGGACGTACCTGTTTTGGTCGCTGTTGTGGATGGTTTTGATCGTTAACGACTTACCAGGATAATATTTTGGGTTCAGCTTGATGGTGATTTTATCGAAGAGCGGGCTGCCTAACTGGTATTGCGGATTTTCTTCGGTTCCTCCATTCATCTGGAACAATCCGATTTTGTACAAAACGGCCAGCGCGCCCATCAAGCCCTGATCTTCATCTCCGTTGTAACCTCTTGAAGGCGAAAGTCCGCTGAAGGCGGCGTTAACCACCTCCCTCGACCAATATTGGGTGAGATGGGGTTGCCCCAGGATACTGAAAACAAAAGCGGTCTGGATAGAGGGCTCATTCCCGTAATTGATCGGGATCTTGCTGTATTCGGGATGAAGTTCCTGCGCATGTGAAGTGCCGGAAGTGAATCCCAGTTTTTTTGCCTCCTGGAAAGAGCGCTCTAATTTTTGGATGGCAGCCTCGTTGCCCCCCATCAGTTTGGCCAGTCCGGGCAGGTCCTGCGGAACAAACCAGGTTGCCTGGGCGCTGTTCGATTCGATAAAGCCGCGTGAACCAGCAGGATCAAAAGGAGAGAACCATTTCCCATTCACATCTTTGGGACGGATCCATCCCGATTCGGGATCGAACAGGTTTTTGTACAAAATCGGATTGTTCCAGATACAGGTTTTTGTAGTTTTGGGAGCGTTGGAGGAAGTATTGGTAATCATCCGTATGACCGAGCGCCTTGGCCATTTGGGCCAGGGTCCAGTCCTGGTAAGCATATTCGAGGGTCATTCCGGCCCCGTCTAAGTGAAAAGCGTTGCTGCGGACAGGGAAGGGATAAGGTACGTAACCTTTTTCGATGTAATAATTTAACCCTCCGCCTACGGCAGTATTGTGTTCGTATCCGGCATGGGCCATAATCCCGCCCGGCATGTGGTTCTTTTTCAGCGCCTGGTATATTTCTTCAGGATTATCCTTGATGATCCCTTTCTGATAGGCGCTGACGATAAACGGGGTTGTAGAGGCGCCCGTCATCACAAATGAATAGTTGCCGCCGGATGGACCGCGCGGGATCATTCCGCCGTCGTGGTAATACTGCATCATCGAGCGGACAAACTCTTCGGAGATTTCGGGATAAACCAGGTCCCAGAGGGTGTTCAGGGTCCATTGCGCACCCCAGAAGGCATCGAAGTTGTATTGATTGAACAGCGGTTTCCCGGTAGGGTCGCAGGGGATTTGTTTTACCTGAAACTGTTTTCCGGTGTTGTCGGGATAGGCGCCATTTGAATCGCTGATGGTCCTGCGGCCCAGGATGGCATGGTAAAGGTCTGTGTAGAAGCGTTGTTGCTGTTGCAGTGTCCCTCCGTCTACGGTTATCCGCGACAGCATTTCGTTCCACTGTTCGAATGATTCTTTCAGGGTCTTGTCGAAATCCCAGTGGGGTATTTCGTTTTTAAGGTTGATGCCGGCATTTTCTTCCGAAGTGTAGGAAATAGCCGCTTTCATCAACAATTCTCCCTTTGCAGGAAGGTCAAATGATATCAGGTAGTTCCCTGTTTTGGCATCTTTTTCGATGTTTTTGATATCCGCGCTGAACTCAACCTGGAAAAAGACGTTGAAATCTTTTGGGCGGCGGCGGGTGGGGGCGTCAATAAAACTTCCCCGGACCGATCGGGTACCGGTTTTTTGTAACTGGCCTTCTTTGATGATGCAGGGGCCCATCTCCCCGTTAATGTTAAACAAAATGGCAGGATTGCTTTTTTGGGGGAAATGGTACCGGTGAAATCCGACCCGTGAGGTGGCGGTCATCTCTGCTTTAACCGCGTATCTATCAAGGAAAACGGTATGATAGCCAGGTTTGACGATTTCTGTTTTGTGTGAGAACTTCGAAAAATAATCCGTGAAAACGGAAGATTTATTTTCGGCCGTTAGCGTTAAGGGCATGACCGACAACCCGGAAAGCTGCCATTCATGGATATGGCTAAATCCCCTGATGGTATCCACTTCGTAATGGTATCCGCTGCCCCAGTCGCCATTGGTCCGGGTGTCGGGACTCAGATTGACCATCCCGAACGGGCGGCTGGCCGAGGAGAAAAAGATCCACCGGGAGTTTTCGCTGTCCAGCAGAGGATAGACTAAGTCGACCGGTCTGCTGCTTTTTTGGGCAGACGATGAAAAAACTGAAATCATTAACAAAACAGATGCCAAAAACCACTTAAAATTTTTCATTTGTATATAATTTGTTTTTTATTTTCGAGGTAAAGAAAGGGCTGTCTATCCACATTACAAAAAGCCATATTAATTTTTTAAAAATCTGCCACCCGATATATCCCAGAATTTATTGAAAAAAGCACCCAATTTTTCGAGGACCGTATCACGTTTTTTTGTTCGTTCACCCGTTGGGGAAAAGCGGGATACCGGGGGCAATACTTTTGAAATTGCAGTACCTGTATTTTGCACAAAACCATCGCGAAAAGCGTTGGTAATGAATTTGTATGTCTCGTCTTTATCCAGGTTTTCTTCGTTAATAATGCGTTCTAATTCTTCCAATTTTTTTTCATCAACAAAAGAGCGCCAATCATCGTCGACATTGGTTGCAGGGGTTAAAGATTCAATAAATTGTTCGATCAGTTCTTTTTTGTTGCGAAGTTCGACACTGGAATCAATGGCTTTGCCGATACTGATTACTATCTCCTTGTCTTTTAAATGCCCCAGGTGATATTTGCGGATTAACGCCAAAATATAGTCAATGTTGATTTCGACTTGCTTAATCAGCTCCATTTCGAACACGATATCATCGTTTATATTTTCGTTGTCGCCTTTGTTCTTGCCCCGGAAATCATTGTAAAGGTTGATATACATACTGTGGTAATCCTGTACATCGCGTTCGGTCAGGAGTTCATGGCCTGCAAACTCGTCGAAAGAGGTAAGAATGTTTTTAACCTTCAAAATGGCACCGTATAACTTGATAAAATCTTTCTGGGCCTGTTCGCCAATAATCGGAGCTCCAACTTGATATTTTTCCAGTAATTCGTTTACCAAATCAGCATATCCGGTCACCTCTTTATCGCCGTTTTTATAACCGTTGTAATATTCATCATAGGTTTTCAGCAAAACAACACCCCCAGCTTCCTTGTCGCCAAAAAGCGAAATACTCTCATTGGTTGCTTTTTCCAAATTCCTGAAACAAATGATATTGCCAAATGTTTTGATGGAATTAAGGATACGGTTCGTGCGTGAAAAGGCTTGTAAAAGCCCGTGTAAACGCAGGTTTTTATCCACCCAAAGCGTGTTCAGGGTAGTTGCATCAAAGCCGGTTAAAAACATATTGACCACAATCAGCAAGTCAATTTCACGATCCTTTACCCTCTGTGATACATCTTTATAGTAGTTTTGAAACTTGTCGCCCGAAGTATCAAAATTGGTCTTGAATATCTTGTTGTAATCTTTTATGGCCGCGTCCAGAAAATCGCGGGAACTTTGGTCTAATTTACTGGTATCTTCAGGGTTTTCATCGTCAATAATTCCATCTTCGCCTTCATTGGCGCTAAAACTATAAATAGCAGCTATTTTCAGCTGTTTGTCGCTGGGCAAACCTGTCATTTGTTTTTGAAACTCCGTGTAATATATTTTTGCCACTTCGATGGACGAAACCGCAAAAATGGAATTAAAACCTGCCAATCGTCTGTCTTTCAGCTGATAAAAACTGTTGCGTTTGGTTTTTTGGTCGAAATGCCCACGGATATAGGTCACGATATTGCTGATTCGCTCGGGCGCTGCCAATGCTTTTTCCCTGTCGATGTTCCAAACTTTCTCATCCTTGATATCTACCCCGCGTTTTTTGATCTCGACATGCACAAGCGGTAAACCGTTGACCAGTATGGTAACATCATAGCGGTTTTCGCGCAAAAGGTCCGAACCTTGATTTTCGGGATTAACCGGATTAACCTGATTGGGATTGACGCTGTACTGGTTAATTACCTGCAAGCGGTTGTTGTGGATATTCGCTTTGTCGATGAGATAGATATTTTTTACCGTGCCATCGTCGCGAGACAGTAGTTGAATATGGTCTTCCTGGATGATGGTTGTCTTTTCCTCAATACCGTTGTTTTGATTGGCTATTTTGCTTTTGAAAAACTGGTCCCATTCCGTACCGGTAAACTGGTAACCGTTCAGGATTTCCAATTGCCGGCGCAGGTTGGCAATTAACCCCAGTTCTGTTGTAATGTGCAGATATTCGTAGGCTTGTGTTTGCAGCTGTCCGATAAATGCCTTTTCGAGATCTGCTTCCGACTGGTAATTCACTTCACGGGGAAAGAGCGGTTGGTATTCGGATACTACCGTACTTTCGGGGTTTTCTGCAATTAGGTGATAATGCATAGAGATTAATGGTTAATGGTTAATCATTAACTACCTTTCAGAATAGAAATAATTTATCCATTGTGAAAAAGTGTCTTGTGCCGAACGGCAGGTGTCCATTAAATAATCCTGTACCCGTTCAAATTCTTTTAGCCCACGGTAATAAAATTGTTTGTGTGTTTCGTCTATTATAAAGGGCACGACATCGTTTTTTAAACATTCGCGAAACAGGATTAAACGCCCAACACGACCGTTCCCATCCTGAAACGGGTGAATTTTTTCGAAACGATAATGATATTCAACAACGATTTCAAAAGAGATGCTTTCTCTATTCAAATACCACTGGTTGAGCTGTTCTATTTCATTTTCCACATTTTCGGGCCTGGTGGTTTCGGCACCACCAACCTCGTTTGGTAATTTTTTCCAGTTACCTACAGCAAACCATGGTCTAAGCGCATCGGAAGTACCCAATTTCAATATCCGGTGAAACTCCTTGATAATTTCGGCAGATAAAGGTTGATGCAGCGTATCGAGCAAATAGTCGAAAGCGACAAAGTGATTGGTTGTTTCGATAATATCATCAACGGGAACCGCTTCCTCGTCTTTGAAGCCAATGGTACGGGTTTCGAAAATAAAGCGGGTTTGCTCCTCGGTAAGGCGGCTGCCTTCAATACGGTTCGAATTGTAGGTTAGATTCACCTGCGTTTTGTGATACAATCCTCCATGAAACCTGCTTTGTTTTTCTTCTATTAATTT
>JAMDDG010000309.1 GCA_023488865.1 Bacteroidota bacterium
GCAACAAAGCCATTTTATTCCTCTTGTTCATTACAATCTTTTCCTCAAAAGTCCATGCGGTAGATTTTACCAATGGTTTAACGAAAGCCGTCCCTGTGAAAAACGGAATTCCTCCCGTGATTGACGGGAAATTGGATGATTGGGACCTTTCGTACATGGAGCCTGCGTATGGTACCGAACAAACGGCAGATAAGAAAAATATGGAGTGGGCAGTAATGTATGATGCCGATGCATTATATCTTGCAGCTAAAATAAGCTTACCAGGCCGTCCCTACTCAAATGAAGCTACGGCGATAGAAGGCTACTGGTGGGGAGATTGCCTTCAGGTTCGTTTATCCTCAGACCCAACATTGCCTTACCCCATTCAAAAAGATGGAAGCAAGACAAATGACAGGGTTGCTCATATCGGGATATGGAAAAACACCAATACAGGAACGTGTTTTGTCCATTTAGCTTATGGTACCTATTTAAATTTGGGATCAAACGTAAATCCGCAGGGATCAAAAGTTGCTGTACTCACGTCAGGAACCCTTGAATATACAATCGAGGTTAAATTACCCTGGTCTTCTTTGCATGTGCCAGGGGGCAAAAATCCGTTTAAGCCTGGTGATAAAACTGCTTTTATAGTGGAAACCAAGTGGTCTGATCTTGGTTTTCCTGCAGGCTTTCGGGTTAACCCGGGCACTTTTGCGTTTCTAAACCCACAAGCATGGGGGCAGCTCGAATTTTGCGCCACATCCCCGGGAGTGAGACAACGTCCAACCATGGAACAGGTTATAGCAGAGGTTAAAGCTAAGAATTCACAGGTAGCAACAGTAGGGGTCCCTATTAAGATAGCGGTCCCGGAAGATAGCATGGAGATCTCGGTCAATGTTATTGATGAGGCTGGCAAGGTAATCCGTGAATTGGCAGGAGGGGCGAAGTGTACAAAAGGGACTTATACAACCTACTGGGATGGTTATGACGCATGGGGAAAGCCGGTGAAACCAGGTAAATACAAATGGGGCGCTTATTTGCACAAAGGCCTTGAAGCTGAATTTGAAGGTTCCGTCGGGACTTCCGGTAACCCTACCTATCCCACTCCTGATGGAAAAGGGGCCTGGGGCGGCGATCACTCCAATCCGGTGGACTGCACCTCTGATGAGAGTGGGTTTTATTTCCTTTGGCCGGTCGCTGAAGCGGGGAAAGCCATCGTTAAAACAGACTTTAACGGGAAAGTCCTTTGGAGAAAAACCCCTTTTGTGAGAGGGGGGTTTGGGCCATTATACACATTGGCGACGGATGGAAAATATTTATATGTAACCCTGGGTAGAGACAAAGTAGGAGATACTCCCGGTTCAGTAAAACATACCACCTATTTGTTCAGGATGGATGCCTCCGGTGGATCCCTGATTCCCTGGACGAATGGCGCTGCAGAAGTACCTCTCTTTACATCAAACATTGAACCATTGCCCTGTAGTCTTACGCCACTTGAAGTGCATCTTGATAACAAGGTAGGAAAGCATGAAGAAGGGATGGTTTACAATCCCGACTGTATGGGGATGGCCGTTAAGAACGGAAAAGTATATATGTCGGGCTATGGGCAAGGGAAAATATTCATTTTCGATTCAGCAACGGCCGAAAAGAAAGGTGAGCTCGATTGCCCGGGAGTGCGGGGGATTAACTTTGGCCCTTCTGGTAACTTGTATGCCGTCTCTTTTGTGATGGGCAAGAAACCACAAGTGCTTCGCTTTGATCACGGGGCAGGAAAAGGGAAGGTTGTGGTGCCGGGCAAATTGGAAGCCCCTTATGATGTTGCCGTCGATGGTGATGGTAGAATAATGGTTTCAGATGCAGGTCAATCACATCAGGTAAAAGAATTTAATGCGGAAGGTAAACTTTTATTAACTATTGGAAAAGCCGGAGGACGGGCATGGCAGGGGAAGTATGACCAGGCTGGATTGTTAAACCCATCAGGGGTATCTATCGATAAAAATGGAAATTTGTTAGTTATTGAGTCATCTATTCCCAAGGTTATTTCACAGTTCAATGTTACGGATGGAAAATTGCTTCAACGCTGGTATGGACCGGGAGTGTACTGGCAATCGACCTGGCCGATGCCCGATGATCCGAAACAAGTCTTTTATATGCTCACTGAAGGTATAGGGAGGGCCCATGTAAAGGGCCCGAATGAAGTTGGTGTACCTGATTCGTATTGGAATTTGAACCATACCCCTTATTCATTTGTGGGAAATTTGGAAAGTTTTATACCACAACCTGAAGTCGTCAAAACATCTAACGGTAACTTGTATTTGATAAAAGACACGAAGACGCAGGCTGTAATGTTGTTGGAGAATGATCTCTTACGTCCTGTATCTACCTGGAATTGGTTGGAAAAGGAGCAGCTCCTCGAGGCATGGATAGACGGGAACGGGGATGGATTAAAACAAGTAAACGAAATACACAGGATAGATCGGACCGCAGATGGAAGACAAATTCCAACATTAGCTGAATTGACGTCTTCTTTCCACATGGAATCCAATGGAGACCTGTATTTCATCACTCAGGGGAATTCAATATTGAAAGTTCCCTGCAAAAAATTCCTATCCAACGGACTGATCGAATGGGACATTCAAAATTCCACATTCGCAGTTTCAGAAGTATTGCCAGGAGTCAGGACGCTGGCTACAGGCTGGCGCCAAGGAATATTAGGCGTACGCCTCGATAGTCAAAAGAACCTCTATACTGTTTTCAATACAAAAACAGCTGGTAACGGGGGCCCTTATGACTTTCCTTCGGAAAAAATGGCAAAAAATAGGCTCGAAGGATTGAGCCATACTTCTGAATTCAATGTGGTGAAATTTGCAAAATATGATCCTCAAGGTAACTTGCTTTGGATGGCCGGACGCAAAGCTACGGCCGGGGCCAAAGCGGGAGAAATGTACCACTTCTGGAACCTGGCAGGGTTGGTTAATGACAAATATATTGCCGGAGGAAGCGAAATGGGTACCATTTATTTATATACCCATGATGGGTTTTATGTAGATGCCCTGATGAACAATCCGGCAGATAGCCCTCCTCCCGGACCCTATACCTTCTGGGATGAAACAAGTGGCGGTAGGGTGCAATATTTTCCGGTTCAGGATGAATTGTGGGCATACTCTACAGGTAGAACCTTCCGGATAAAAGGATTTAGCGGAGGCAAAGTGGAAGGCGAACAGCGCTTGTATGGAACAGTTGCCATTGACAAAACATACGAAAAGGAAGAAGTTGGCGCGGTAGATCGCGCTATGAGATTTTCAACTGTTAAGTCCAACCCGATGATAAACAAGAGTGTTTGGAATGAAGTCCCTGCATCAACGGTTACACAAGGTCAGAAGGAATTAGCTAAAGTTCAATTGGCTTATGATGCAAAAAACCTTTATTCCAGAATGGAAATCATGGATGCATCACCGATGGAGAATGTAGCCGATCAGGTGCAAATGGCGTTCAGGGGGGGAGACGTAGCCGGCATTTTGTTGGGTCCAAACAGAGCCTCTGAATCTCCTGGACAAGGTGATATTCGCATTGTGGCAGCCATGATCAAAGGGGCGCCAAAGCTTATTGTGATGAAATACAAAACATCAGGTAAAAAAGCGCCATACGAATATTATACGCCTGCAGGGGGAAGAGTTGTATTTGAATACGTAGGCGAGGTTCCGGGCGGTCAGCTCACGATGGGGAAAACCGCAACTGGATATATCGTAACCTTTGCCGTTCCACTTAAATTCCTGGAGTTTGATTGGAAGAAAGGAGCTGATATTCGCGGGGACATCGATATCCGTCTTTCCGGTATGGGGCAACAAGGGCCACAAACGGTAAGCCGGAATTACTTGTTTACCCCGGCAAGTTCGGCAACGACGATGACCAGTGATGTTCCAACCGAAGCAAAGCTTTATCCTCAGTTCTGGGGTAAAGTAGAGGTGGAATAAAATACAAATTGAATTAAAAGAGTAAGATAAAAGTGCAAGAAAGTGATGTTTTATTGTTTGTATTTAAAGTGTAAATCGAAAAACACAAAGAAAAAATTGAATAGTCAATAAAAAATCGTTAATGCTTTATTTTCGGGCAGTAACACCACAAAGTATTCAGTGCTCAATACAGTAGCGAAATATATGAACCGTCAAAACATTGTAAAAGTTTTCGGTAAATCGTTCCCCACGGCTTGGAACAATGCAACAAAGTTTGGTGTCAACCCTGTTAAATCTGCGGTGCAGAATGGATTATTTAACAGGGTCAACCAGATTTTGATGGCAATAACATTGTCCTCGATCAGTGGGAAAAGCCGGATTTGCAGGATAGCAACATTTAGTGGTGCCGGTTTGGTAAAAGCATTACTGAAATTGGATAAGGCAATAAACGAGAACGCGATATCCGCAACGTTGAAGAACCTGGGGCAAAGCGGTGCGCAAGCTGCAAATGTTGTTGCTCTCAAAAAACATATCAAAAGTGTTTTTCGGGCGGATAGCGGGTTCTTCTCAGGGGGCTCTTCTTACTTATTGAAATCTTTTTGCTGGGATTATTTGTTCAAAGTTAGATTAAAAAACCTGCAACAATTACTTCAGTCACAAATTTACTCTAAATTAAGATTCGCATGAAAAAATTATTAATACTTATGGCTCTTATGGCTTGTTTGCATGCTCTTATAGCACAGCCCATAAAATTATATTCAAAGAATCGACATTATTTTGAGTACAAGGACAAACCCACAGTGCTCATCACATCAGGAATGCACTATGGGGCCGTTCTTAACCTGGATATAAACTACGACAAATATCTCGACATTTTGGGCAGGTATGGGTTTAACCTCCACCGTGAATTTATTATTCCCTGTTATGAATGGAGAAACACTGATGAATGGGCATCAGAGCAAACTCCTTTATCTCCACGGCCTGGCAGAGTATTATCGCCTTATGCCCGGACTACTATTCCCGGTGCAAAGGACGGGTTGAACAAATTCGACCTCGATCAATGGAACCCGGCCTATTTCAATCGTCTAAAAGATTTCTGCCGTAAGGCTGATGAAAAGGGCATTGTAGTGGAAATCGTTTTGTTCACAGTCCTTTATAGCGAAGGGAAATGGGAAACGAATCCGCTCAATTCCAGGAACAATATAAACAACGTTGGACACGGGCATTACAATGATTATACTTT
>JAMDDG010000061.1 GCA_023488865.1 Bacteroidota bacterium
TTACCTGCCTGTGGCAAGTGGAACATATGCAGTCAAAAATTACGCGGCAGTTCCCGGGTTTGGGAGTACTCCTGTCACGGATTCACTGGTTTTCAACCCGATTTCTTATTCACTGAACAGCATGTCTTTTAACACAACAGGCACAGATTCGATGGTGGTAATCATTAAAACGGTCAACGAAACGCCGATGAAATACCGTTATCAATTGTCATTTACCGGCAAAATAATGGATTCCGGGAGTAAACTACTGAGCGCTGCAACCATCAACCCTCAGGGAGATGTAATTGAAGCCTCCCATGACTCCCTCGAATTTAAACTCGATACAACGGATCTAAAAAATCTGGCACTGGCAACAAAAATGGATCTGTCAGTTACTTTATATCAACCCGATCAGGGAACGGTTTTGGCAAATGTTTTAAAAAGCGCTCAAATTTCTTTTAAAATAGGGTTCCGGGCTCCGATAAACTTGTTTAAGGTTAAATTATGAAACAAGTTTTCAAGTTTATTTTGGTTATTCTGCTGTTATTGACAGGGTCGATGCGATTAATTGCCCAGCCGAATACATTCTATTTTCTGAAAGGTGTGCCGCAAACCAAAGATCTAAATCCGGCTCGTCCCGGACTTAAGAAAGGGTTCTATCTTAGTTTGCCCCTCTTATCTAAATTGGATGTTTCGATGAATACCAACAATTGGAGTTACAACGATCTGATTCACAGAGGAAGCGGTGCAATGGCCGACTCCCTTGTCTGGGACTTCAAAAAATATCTCACTTCCCTCGGCAAGAACAATTTTTTGATGGAATCAGCAGCCTTAACGTTACTCGAATTTGGGTGGAAAAAGGAGTCTGGTTTCTTTGCTTTTTCCTGGTCTGAACACGAATTTGCTGAACCATTCTTTACCAAAAACCTTGCGAACTTATTCTACTACGGCAATGCTCCTTATTTGGGGAGTACTTATCAGTCAGGCTATTTTGGTATAGGAGCACAACATTACCGTGAATTTGCCTTCACCTATGCCAAAGAAATAAACAAAAAAATCAGTGTGGGTTTAACCGGTAAGTTGCTTTTTGGAATGTCGGGCATAAAGACATCCGGTTTGAGCGTTGTAGCAGGCATGCCGAAAAGTGGCGATCAGATTGATTTGGGGGCTAGCGGCCGGGCTTTCATCTCCGCGCCTGTCGATATTCAGTTGGTTAACAACAGTGGATATCAGTTGCTTGTCAAAGATAATTTCAATACCAACAGTTATTTTACCAATTT
Organism: Bacteroidota bacterium; assembly: GCA_023488865.1. Classification (GTDB taxonomy): domain Bacteria; phylum Bacteroidota; class Bacteroidia; order Bacteroidales; family Prolixibacteraceae; genus CAINVV01. Next base: position 1,260 of record JAMDDG010000061.1, read on the forward strand.
TGGTAATCCGGGGTTAGCGGTAGATTTGGGCATTTCATCCAAACTAACCAAAAAATTTGAATTCTCGATGAGCCTTGTAGATCTGGGATTTATCTCCTGGTCAAAGAATATTTCCACTTTCACTGAAAATGGTCATTTCCTTTACCGTGGGATTAACCTTGATATGCCTACGAATAATCCACCTACTACAACGGATGTAAAGGGTCTGATTTTGGCATTGAATGACAGCTTGCGTGCGGCTTTTTTCCCTTCTAAAAGTACTTCCGGCTTTACTACGTTGCTGCCAGTAAAATTATACCTTGCAGGTGAGTATAGCCTGACCGGGGATGTTACCCTGGGAGGCTTAGCCCGAATAAGAATGTTCAACAATATGGTTCACACTTCCGTGACAGCTTCGGCCAATGCAGCAATATCGCCAAGGCTTTCATTGTCTGCAAGTTATTCTATCATGGAATCGACATTTGATAATATTGGAATAGCAGCTGTCTACAGGATTGGAAATATTCAGCTTTATGCCGCCTCTGACAATGTCCCCTCTTTTTTTCTGCCGACAACAGCCAGAAATGCAAATTTAAGGGTTGGGATCAACCTGATTTTTCATGATGAGCTCAAACAAAAGAAAGATGTACACAACAAACGTCACAGATCCGCACCCGGTTGTCCTTTTTGAAAGACTCTACCTCTAAGAAAAATTACTATTTTTGTGCGCGGATGCAATTTAATTAAGTCATGGTTCTCTTTGTAATTTTAAATATCGTCTCCTTTTTCGACCTGCTTTTTATCCTGCTTATTGTCTATTACGGATTTAAATTTTTCCTCAGGTATTTTGGTCCCAGGGTTGTTGAGAAAGCAGCTGATAAGATATACCGCGATCTCAAAGCGCAGGAAGATGCCAGGAGAAGACCGGAAACCTCTTCGCCCGGGAAAATAACGGTAGAAAGGACAGATCGAAAAGAGAAAATTTTTCGGAAGAATGATGGTGAATACGTTGATTTCGAAGAGGTTAAATAATTTTCGTCTAACTCCGTAATCCAAAATCCTATCATTTAATAATAATATTACAACAATACTCAATATGAATCAGGAAGATCTTTTTAAAAAGCTGATCGCACACAGCAAAGAATACGGGTTTATTTTTCCGTCCAGCGAAATTTACGATGGGTTAGGGGCTGTGTACGATTATGGCCAGAACGGGGTTGAGCTGAAAAACAACATCAAAAAATACTGGTGGGAATCCATGGTCCTCCTCAACGAAAATGTAGTTGGGATCGACTCCGCCATTTTTATGCACCCAACCATCTGGAAAGCTTCCGGTCATGTCGATGCATTCAACGACCCTCTGATCGACAACAAAGACTCGAAGAAGAGGTACCGCGCTGACGCGCTCATAGAGGAAGAACTGGCAAAAATCGAAGGAAAAATTGAAAAAGAGGTTGAAAAAGCACGGGGTCGTTTCGGTGCCTCTTTTGATGAGAAAATTTTCAGGGAGACAAATCCAAGGGTACTGGAAAATCAACAGAAATGGGATGCGCTGCACAACCGTTTTGCAGCGGCGCTGAATAATTCAGATCTGGGGGAGTTGAAGCAGATCATTGAAGATAACGAAATCGTTTGTCCAATCTCCGGTACCAGAAACTGGACCGAAGTGCGTCAGTTCAATCTTATGTTCTCTACCGAGATGGGTTCGACAGCCGACAGTTCCCTGAAAATATACTTGCGGCCTGAAACAGCGCAGGGTATTTTTGTCAATTACCTCAACGTACAGAAGTCTGGTCGGATGAAAATTCCTTTTGGGATTGCCCAGATAGGGAAAGCTTTCCGCAATGAGATTGTTGCCCGTCAGTTTATTTTCAGGATGCGGGAATTCGAGCAGATGGAGATGCAGTTTTTTGTGCGGCCCGGCACTGAACTCGATTGGTTCGAAAAATGGAAAGAGACCCGTATTAAATGGCACAAAGCGTTGGGTTTCGGGGATTCCAACTACCGTTTTCATGTACACGAAAAACTGGCCCACTATGCCAATGCAGCGGTTGATATTGAATTTAAATTTCCTTTCGGCTTCAAAGAGGTGGAGGGAATTCATTCGCGTACCGATTTCGATCTATCCCAACACCAGAAATATTCGGGTAAAAAAATTCAGTATTTCGATCCGGAACTCAACGAATCATACGTGCCTTATGTTGTCGAAACCTCCATTGGCGTCGACAGGATGTTCCTTCAGGTGCTGTCTGCTTCTTATTGCGAAGAAGAGATCGATGGCGGAGACGGGGGAAAAGATACCAGGGTTGTTTTGAGGCTACCTGCCCCGCTGGCCCCTGTCAAACTGGCGGTGATGCCATTGATCAAGAAAGACGGACTTCCTGAAAAAGCCCGCGGGATCATCGATGAGCTGAAGTTCGAGTTCAACTGTCAGTACGATGAAAAAGACTCCATCGGGAAGCGCTACAGGCGCCAGGATGCCATTGGTACCCCGTTTTGTGTCACGGTCGATCATCAAACGATGGAAGACGACACGGTAACCATCCGCTACCGCGATACCATGGACCAGGAGAGGGTGGCCATTGATCAGGTAAAATCGATCATTGCCGGTCAGGTTAATTTGAAAAGATTGTTTGAGAAGCTGATGTAATAAAAAAACCGGTCAATAACCCGTTTTTTTATTACAAGTATAAGCTAAACGATTTTTACATTTTCATTCATTTTTAACTCTTTAGAATTCCATGTCGTTAACTTTGGCTGTATTGGCCTGCGAATTAAGCTGATAATCGGGATTAACCTAAATTTAGAATTGAAAAACACAAACAAGTTTAATCCGCTAAAACTGTAAGAGATAAACAAAGACGTAAAACTAATCAAAACTAAATTAGGTCAGCTCAATTTGTTTGAGCAAATAGATAATGTTTCAAAGGCTTGTAATGTCCGAAGCCAAGTTCCCTGGCCCAGAAAAAACCAAAGAAAAAAAGTTTGCTTTAGTATTGCTCCTTATTATTGTCTCCAGATGCAACGGTAATTAAATCGCCGGTTGGGTGCCGTATCCCCGTCGGTACACAACGAAATCGGATCTTTCAGGTTGGCAGGATTATCGCTCCACTTGAAATCGAAGGTAAAAGTACTTCCTTTTAATCCCAGTATCTTTCGGGGTATGGCTATTTCAATCCGGTTCCCGGCGTAGCGATAGTTTAACCGGGTCTGTTCAACCCATGGGTTATCCTTCTTTGTTGAATCGTAACGCATCAGCACGGTGGTATTTCCATCAATCACCCGCTTATTGATCAGGTAATCATAGCCATACCATCCGGTATTTGGATTGTGGTCGGCATCTATCAACAGCAGCATCCAGTTGTTACCGGTGTGAGGTGTCAAACTGTCGGCAGTTTCGGCATAGAAGTAAACGTTGTTTTTATCCACCGCAACTTTGCAGGTTGTCAGGTCGTTTCGTCCGGAATTGTTTGTGTAGTGTAAGCCGCCATATCCTTTGCCATCGCGGTGAAAAGTATCCCCTTTGGTATCCCGGTACTCCGTTTTCACCAGATTCCAGTCGTCCAGGTTTCCGTTAATTTTTATGTGAGTGAACCCCTTTAATTCGGGGATCTGCCGGGCGCCTTTGTACCGCCTGATGTTTTGGGCCATCTGCATGTAATAATTGTCACTATATCCGCCTTTCATCGGCTGAATGGCCCTGTTGAACTCGGCGTTGTACTGATCAACAAAAAAGAACGGATTGTCGCATCCCAGCCAGGGTGTCGTTTTGTTGCCGGGCGGTTGATATTTCCCGGCAGTCCATTCGTTCCAGTCGTTGATATATAGAAATTCAGGGTTGGCAGCTATGGCATCGTTCCATCGCTCCTGAAAATAGATGCCATATCCTTCAGGGTGCTCAACCGTTT
>JAMDDG010000246.1 GCA_023488865.1 Bacteroidota bacterium
AAAAATGCAATGGAGAAGCTGGGCCTCTCGGCCAGGGCCTACGACCGGATACTGAAAGTGGCCCGTACAATTGCTGACCTGGAAGGAGTTGAAAGTATCCAGCCTGATCACCTGGGGGAGGCAATCCAATACAGGAGTTTGGATAGGGAAGGATGGGGGTCTTAAGCGATTGGTAAACAATTTTTTACGAAATTTATTAAGTTGATTTGAATCAACAATGGTCTATTTATAAAAAAAAAAGATATTTTTTTGTTTCAATCCACAGTTTTTAATGGGGCGAGCCAGAAATATTTTAAAAAATTTGCTAATATTGGACAACGCTAAATTGCTGAATAAACGACATGAAGGTGCAGTATCTTTTAAGAGGGTTTAGTTTTCTGGTTATTTTATTGATGATGACACAGCTCATCAATGCACAAAAATCCAATTCACTCACAGTGAAAGAAAAAAAGCATGGTTGGGTACTCTTGTTTGACGGTAAAACCACAAACGGTTGGATGACCCCAGGCGGTAAGCCGGTACCTGCCGGATGGGAGGTGAAGGACGGCTGTATCTCTACTGTTAAAGGCGGTAAAGGCGGCGACATTGTGACGGTCGACGAATACAAGGATTTTGAATTTTCGGTTGATTTCAATATCGTACCTGGCTGTAACAGTGGGATCAAGTACTTTTATACCAAATATGCGAAAGGCGGCAATTTGGGAATGGAATACCAGATCCTGGATGATAAACTGGCAGAGGACAATAAAAAGGACAATCATCTTTGTGGTTCATTCTACGATGTCCTGCCACCAAATATTGCTGAAAAAAAAGTGAATTCACCGGGTCAGTGGAACACAATCCTCATTGTAGCAAAAGGGAAAAAAGTTGAGCATTGGTTGAACGGTAAAAAGATCCTGGAATTCACACGGGGAAGTAAAAGTTTTACGGATGCAGTTGCCAAGAGCAAATTCAGTAAAACGGAACCAGCTTTCGGGATGGTAGATAAGGGGCGTATCCTTTTGCAGGAGCATGGTGGTGTTGTATCATTTAGAAATATCAAAATTAAATCATTATAAATTTAGCTATGGATAACAGACGCGATTTTATCAAAAAATCAGCTGCCTCGTCAGCTGGAATTGTAATCGGCGCAACTGCGTTTAGTGCAAAAAATTACGCTAATATCATCGGTGCCAACGACAGGATTCATGTTGCAATTATTGGCGTGAATGGTCGTGGAAACAGCATGGCAGGGACTTTCGCCAAACAGAAAAACACGGAAGTTTCCTGTATTTGCGATGTTGACTCAAGGGCAATTCCCAAAGCCATGAAATCAGTGGCAAAAGCCGGGCAGGAATCCACACCAAAATCTGAGAAAGATTGCCGCAAGGTGATGGAAGACAAATCAATTGATGCGATTTACATTGCAACCCCCGACCACTGGCATGCACCCCTCACCATCATGGGTTGCCAGGCAGGTAAACATGTTTATGTAGAAAAACCAGTAAGCCACAATCCGAGGGAAGGCGAGTTGGCCATAGAAGCTGCACGCAAATACAACCGCGTGGTACAGATGGGCGCCACGCGCCGTTCAGCGCCTGTGCTTACACAAGGAATTCAAAAACTGCACGAAGGGATAATTGGTCGGGTTTATCTGGCCAAAACATGGTACACCAATAACCGCAAGCCAAACTTCTTCAAAGCAGGGCAGGTTCCTGAATGGCTCGATTATGAATTGTGGCAGGGTCCCGCACCGCGCGCTCCTTACTTGGATGGTCTGATTCACTACAATTGGCACTGGAAATGGGAATATGGTACCGGTGAAGCATTGAACAATGGTACCCACGAAGTGGATGTCGCCCGTTGGGGATTAGGAGTCGATTTCCCAACCCGCGTTACATCCGTTGGTGGAAGATATCATTACAAAGATGATTGGCAAACTCCCGACACTCAAATTGTTACCATGGATTTTCCTGGCCGCGTCTCTCTAATGTGGGAATCCAGGAGCTCAAACGGAAGGCAAATCGAAGGAAGGGACCGTGGGATTATTTTCTACGGAGACAAGGGAAGCCTCGATACCGGAGGTGACAGCTATAAAGTATATGACAATGATGGAAAATTGTTGGACGAAGTAAAATCACTGATTGTTGAAGGCCCTCTTGAAGGCCGGAACACAGCCAGCCCAAGTTTGGGAATGGATAGCCTTCACGTAGCCGACTTCCTGGATGCCATCCGGAAAAGCCGTCGCCCTAATTGTGATGTGGAAATTGGATATAAGAGCGTGGTTTCTATGCTGTTGGGGAACATCTCCTGGCGTGTGGGACGTGACTTGAAAATTGATCCTAAAAACGGGCACATCCTTGACGATAAAGAAGCTCAAAAGCTTTGGGGCCGTACCTACGAAAAAGGTTGGGAACCAAAAGTATAATAACTTTTACAGGAAACTTAAATGAGAAAGAGGCCGTCCAGAACTTTAGGGACGGCCTCTTTTTGTTAAATGAATAGCTCTTTCTCACATGCATTTTTGCATTTTGAACCCTATTAAGTGTGTTTATTCACACCAATCAATTATCGACAACAATCGAACCAAATTAAGCTTATCATTGTAAAAAGTTTAAAAAGAGAGTTATGGCCGACAAATTTTCTGACCCTATTGGACGATTGATGGGATTACGCTATAAATCACACCCATGGCATGGCGTATACATTGGCAAAAATGCACCTGAAAAGGTGACTGCTTTTATAGAAGTAGTACCAACCGACACTGTAAAATATGAGGTTGACAAAGAGACCGGATACCTAAAAATTGATCGGCCCCAGCAATTTTCGAGTGTATGTCCTGCTTTGTACGGTTTTATTCCGCAGACTTATTGCGGTAAACTGGTAGGCGACTTATGCTCCAAAAAAACCGGTAAAAAAGGGGTCAAAGGAGACGGCGACCCGATCGATATCGTGGTTTTGACGGAAAAATCGATCCATCACGGTGATATTTTGGTAACGGCCAAACCCATTGGCGGATTGAGAATGATTGATGGAGACGAAGCGGACGACAAAATTATCGCCGTTTTAAACAATGACTTTGTCTATGGCCATTTTAATTCCCTGGAAGACGTGCCAATACATATCATCACCCGTTTGCGCCACTATTTTTTGACCTATAAAGATTTACCCGGAGAAGAGGGAAATACGGTTATTGAAGCTGTTTACGACCGGGAAGAAGCTTTGGAGGTGATCCGGACTTCCAAACAGGACTACAGCAATCGCTTTAACAATCTGGGGAAAATGCTGGTGATGGAGGATTGAAGCAGAAAGCAGGGGCTTTTTGGAAATATGAAAATATGAAAATGTGGAAATGTGAAAATGAAACGGGCCATGGCAAATCTTTTGGCACACAGGAGAATGTTTATCGGAGCGTCAATCGAAAATCGAAAATCCAAAATCCAAAATTGTCCCTTCGATGGGTCCAGGGACCGCGAGCTGTAATCAGCAATTATTGCCTTTATTTATTTTCTGACCAGATCCAGGTATGAATAGTAAAATCCATTCTTTTCATCATAAAGATCTTCCCGGGAGCTTTCTGTCCATTCGGAAAAATCAATAGCCGGGAAGAAAGTATCTGCTTCCATATCTTTGTGAACCAGGGTAAGGTAGAGCCTTCCTGCTAAGGGATAGAACTGTTTGTAAATCATTCCGCCCCCAATAACAAATGCTTCGGGTTCATTTTGAACAAGAGCAATGGCCTCCTCAATCGATTCGGCGGACTCGCATCCGCTAAATGTTTCTCCCGGAACATCCGTTACCACGATATTCCGCCTGTTAGGCAGCGGTGCCCTGGGCAGAGAGAAAAAGGTGCGTTTGCCCATTATAAGCGCTTTCCCGGTAGTGATTTTTTTGAAACGTTTCAAGTCATTGGGAAGATGGAAAAGCAGATCGTTGTTCAATCCGATGGCAAAATTCTTGGCTACTGCCACGATAATGGATATATTGGAGTGAGTCATATTCGCTTGTTTTTCTTCCAATTACTATAAGATTTAGATACTGTTTGAAATAGGTAGAAATAGTTTGAAATAAATAGAAATAATTGGGTCTGGCTGAAATGTACAATACTGAAAATCTAATATTTCCATTTATTTCATCTTTCATACCGATACATCTCCTTTGATATGCGGATGTGCCAGATATCCGACCAGTTCAAAATCTTCATATTTGAAATTGAAGATACTTTTTACCTCCGGATTGATTTTCATCTGAGGCAGCGGGTAAGGCTCGCGGGTGAGCTGTAGCCTGACCTGATCTAAATGGTTGTTGTAGATGTGGGCATCGCCGAAGGTATGCACAAAATCGCCCGGCTTTAATCCTGTAACCTGGGCAACCATCAGCGTGAGCAGGGCGTACGAGGAAATATTGAAGGGAACGCCCAGAAAAACATCGGCGCTGCGCTGGTACAACTGGCAGGAGAGCTTTCCGTCGTTGACATAAAACTGGAACAACAGATGACAGGGGGGGAGTTTCATTTTGTCTAAATCCCCCACATTCCAGGCGCTAACGATCAACCTCCTGGAGAAAGGATTGTTTTTGATCTGGTCGATCAGTTGGGCGATCTGGTCGATCTCCCTGCCATCGGGAGCAGACCACGAACGCCATTGATGTCCATATACCGGTCCCAGATCGCCGTTTTCATCCGCCCATTCGTTCCAGATTTTCACCCCGTTATCCTGAAGATATTTTACATTGGTATCCCCGTTCAGGAACCACAGAAGTTCATGAATGATCGATTTTAGGTGAAGTTTCTTGGTAGTTATTACTGGAAATCCTTTCGCAAGATCGAAACGCATTTGGTAGCCAAACTGGCTGATCGTGCCCGTACCGGTACGGTCCGAACGTGCATTTCCTGATTCGAGCAGGTGGCTTAGCAGGTCTAAATATTGTTGCATGGCTTAATTATTCTCCTGTTGATTTTTGTTCCGGATCGCTTCTTTTGCTAATCTCGTCCCTTATCACGGAAGCTTTTTCATACTCTTCGTTGTGAACGGCTTTGTCGAGCATTTCGTTCAGCTCGTCAAGGGTAAATTCATCGTAAAGTGAATGTTCATCGGTTGCCTCTTCCATAGTAGCTTCTTC
>JAMDDG010000192.1 GCA_023488865.1 Bacteroidota bacterium
GATGCCCTGAAATACAAATACGCACCCTTCGTAAAACGAAAATCCGTAGTACACAAATCCGAACTCGAAAATTGCCAATTCATTGAACAGCAAGAATTCCATTCGGATTAACTGCAAGTTGGGTTAAAATATCAAGACGACTGCCGCTAATCGGCGCATTTTTTGTGCTCATTTCAATGATCTCAGCGCAAAAGGGCGCTGAGTCATAAGTCAAATGAAGAAAATTAGCCAAGTTAAATTTAACTTGGCCGGATGCCTTGATGAACAGGGTAAGTCATAATTACTGGAAAATGAGCATTTTAAAACATTAAAGTAGTTTGGTCCTATCATTGGTCATCTCGTAAATTGCCTCTCCAATTTTAATGTTGTTCTTCCCTACCAGTGGCATTTTGCCATAAACTCTTTCTCCGTTGATAAATGTACCGGTACTTTCCAGATCATACAACCAGACATCATCCTTGCAGTTGATGACCAGACAGTGCCTGCGACTTATTGTTGTTCCTCCCGGGACTTTTAGATCGTTACAAGTAAATGAACCTCTGCCTATTTTAATTATTGGGACTGTTGTTTCCCCTAATTTCTGTCTTGTCACGTTACAATCGGTCATAAAGACTGTGCCAGGTTTAAATTTGTTAAACCGAAAATCCATGTACAGTAACTTTGATTTCAGTGTTGGGTTCTTCTCAAAGCCATGGCTTAAATCTTTTTCAAGAACTAAATCATGATTGTACTCAATAAAAGGATTATCTGAATCATACGATTTGAGTAGTACACTGGGGGAGATTTGTTTTCCAATGTTTTGCATCACATAGCTTATGTAATAGTTATTCTCAAAGCATTGATTGTTTTTGTCAAATTCAAGCAGGGTTTTGGCCAAATCAATTGCAAGTTCGTAACGGTTTGTCTCATAAAAACATTGCAATAAGAGATTGTACCCTTCGTAGTCGGATGGATTACGGTGCAAATGATCGGAAAGCAGAGATATTGCCGTTGGGTAGTTCTTCATCTCCAGGTTAATCCATCCCAATTCCTTCTGAATATCCAGTCTGGGGTTCCACTTTAATGCCTTCTCAAAATAGGCCTGAGCCTCAGTTAACCGGTGCTGCAATAAATAATACTTCCCCTTACTCCTCAATACATTTACATGCGTCTTAAGTTGTGTTTCGGCATAATCGAGTAGCGAAAGTGCCTTAATCCACTTTTTCCGTTTGATAAATCGATTGGCTTTCTCTGCCAAATTGCCAGCTTTAAGAACCTCCCGGTCAAAAATGATTGGAACACTTTTTGCTTGGATTGCTTCATTGAACTCTTTCATATTCTGAAAGCGTTGTTCCGGAATCTTTGCAATTGCTTTTAAGATAATTTCTTGCTGCCAGTTGGGCAAATGAGCTATGCCATAATCCTTCTGCTCGTGCAGTGCAATTATTTCATCTATTGATTTAAAAGAAAATGGATTTTTACCAGTGAGCAATTCCAACATGGTAACACCTAATGCATACACATCAACTCTTTCATCATGTTCAAAATTGTCATTCCTGCCAAAAGCCTCCGGACTCAAGTAGCAGGTAGTCCCCATTGAGGTATTGGCAATACCAAAATCTGAAATTTTAATAACCCTCTCCTCGGTGAAAAGAATATTATCCGGTTTAATGTCATGATGAACGATTTTCTTTTCGTGCACAAATTGCAGTGTTTCTGTCAAGGCGTTAAACCACTTCCAGATAAATGAGGAGGTGATCTTTTGTTTTGCCATCATGGACCTTAAGCTACCTTCCGAACAGTATTCCATGACAATGTAAAGTAATCCATCCTGTTGGAAGTAATGCCTGTAGTTGACAATATGAGGATGATTGAATTTCGATATCATCTTCATTTCGCGAATTAGACTATCCTGCATGTCCTTATCCTGGATGAGCAAATGTTTAATCGCCACCAGATGATCTGACTTTTCTTCTTTGGCAAGAAATACTCTACCAAAGCCTCCCGCTCCCAATTCCTGAATAAATCGGTATCTGTTATCAAAGAGATCAGGCATAGTAAAGGTTCAATTATCAATGATGATTGGAAATTGCATACGCATAACGCTAATAGGGTTTATTGCTCAATTCCTTCACCTAAAGGTATATATTGCCAGGCTGTTTACAAATGCCTACAAAAAATATTTTTAAATTTTCTTCCCGATCATGGTGATAGTTCCAAATTATTTTTTGTAGTTTTGAAGCGCGAGAATACTTTAAACACAATGGCGAAGTCAATTACATTACAGACAAGTACGGAAAAACTTAAAAGGGTAGGCGTATCGGTGAAAGTCCGACAGACCGTCCAAAGCTTCGCTTTAGAGATTCTCGCAGCGACCTACCCCCTTTTAATAACTTCAAATCATTTATTATGCGAGAATCAATGGTTGCCAGCGCAAACAGCGCACCAAAGCCGATCACGGCTGAATCAATCTTAATGAGTATTATTGGGTGGGAGCCCATGTCAGTCAGGGAAAACCTACATGAAATCATGTGTGTGTTTTTCATGTACAACCAAAATCACGATGAGGCGTTTATGGACACCATGTATAACACCTACCGTGTTTTATTTGATGCCTTATTGCAAATGGAGCAATACCGGAAAGAAAGGGGGCTTCTGGAATGAAAGCGGACCAAAAAGACAAAAAGGACTTTCCAATTAGTCCATTGGCTATTAAAGCCATGCACGCAGTTAATCGGCCAGAAGTTGTCCAGAAGCTGTATAGCCGTGACAAACAGCAATTAATCAAGGACTTTATTGTAGAAATGGATGCCAAAAACGAGGCATACTATTTCATTATTGAGAACGGGCATTTCGACGCCTTTTGTTCCTATTGCAAAAATCCAGCAAATGAGGTTTGTAGTGTAATTCCTAAGGAACAAATATCAAAAGCGACAAAGAACCTTTTTGGTAAGTTCTCTTTAACAGACGAAGAGGTAAGTTCATTAACGCCTTCTCAGATCCTTGAAAGGGCAGCAGAAAGGAGAGAACTTGAAATACTAATTCACACAAACAATTATTTCAAGGAGAACAGTATCCATGATGGTATCAAGGCACTCCAGGAGGTTTATATAGGATGGGTGCACTCTAAGTCTTTTAAAGAAAATATATATAGTGAGGACGTATCCAATGAAATCCTTGAAATTCAAAAGCTTTTGGTTGGCCTTGCCGGAGCCGACACATGGGCTTTACCGGATGCAACGCAAGAGTTAAGCCGGAAATTTACAATTGAAAATTAAAGTCATGAATATTAAAGAAATCAGAGCCGGCAAAATTGATCCGGTTATCATTGCCAAGATATTAAATGATGAACGTCAGCGCAATGACGAAAATATCCTTGCTATTGTAAATGAATACTTTAGTCGAGTAGATGTCTGTGATAGCTCGAAGGCTATTGACAGATTATTAGACTGTTGGATAATTTACAGCAGAGGATGCAGTAAAGAGTTCGCGGAGAGTATATCACTTGAAATTGTGTGCCTCAAAGAATTTATTACAAACCTTTCGGAATATTATGCACATTGCACTAATCAGGCGATTGGTTTAATTGAAAAAGAGATTTATGTTCAATCCCAAAAACCTTAAACCATGAACCAGAAAAAAGAATCTTGTTTGTCGTGTGAGCAATTGAGTGCCGAAATTCGGAGATTAAGGGAGGAAAACCACAGGCTAAGTAATAACTACAGCAAATCTTTGGACGATTATATACAACTACAACAGATCCTCCTTGACCGAGTATACCCAGGCCGGAAAAGTAAAGAATGTTTGGTAGTTGCCTTTAGGGGTAACAGGGAAAATCAAAATAGACTTTTACCAAGTTAAATCTATCAAAATGAAACCAAGAGAGCTGTTTGTACCAACAATACAAAACGAGTGTCCGAATTGCGCTGTCTTACACCGGGAGTTGGAGGAGGCCGGAAAGAAGATAATCCAATTGCAAGGGCAATTGTTAGAGATACATAGAAATCATCCTGAGCTATTTATTGTTCCATCCAGGATAAAGGTGTGGAACCGACAATTAGTAGTTCTGTAACAAACACCAGTAGTGACATTCTTTATTGCAGTGGGTCGTACCGCTATCAGAGGGCAGCAATTAAGCTGCCCTCTGTGTTTTTATACTCAATGGTTTAGACCATTCTTTCCCCTGGTTACGTACCGTACCAATAATTTACCAATAAAATACCGATACTATCCACCTGGCCCACAACCCTCATGGCTTTTCTCCCGGCTATCCTCTTGCTGTCCGATCTGTATAATACAAACTCTATCCACGGATAAATCATTTTTTCAAAATATATCCACTTTACTGTTAAATAGTTGGGTATTTTCACTTCGTCAAAATATAAACTGCTATGGCAAAATTACTTGACGATCCGACTATTCAAGATTATTTGAAAGGAGTTAACCCAAATCTTCCTCCCGAAGAACCGGGATTTCAGACCCAAACCCAACAGTTTGTGCCAAATTCCGTGTTCCCGGAGCAACAGCAAAGGGTAGCAGATAACCCGGCATTAATGGACACCCCGGCCAATACTACTGTTCCCGACCCCGCTGTTCAGCCAGCAGCCGCACAACCCCCAAAGATCACCTCTATTCTCGACCTTATCCGGGCAAACGAACCTGTTCAAGACCCAACCCTTGACGCGCGGTACAAGAAAGCCGCCATGCTGGATTCTCTCGGACAGGCATTTGGCAATTTGGCCGGAGCAGTAGGGGTAGGAATAGGCGCAACCGTACCAAAACTTCCTGTTGACAACAATATCGCAAGGCTGTACGGGGCGAGAGATACCGAAAAACAGCGTTTGCTCCAACAAAAACGTGATTGGGACAGGCAGATGCTCCAGGGGGCGATTCAGGAAATGGGAATGAGTGCCCAGGAGAGGAAAGATAAAGAAGCAGCCGACAGGTGGCAGAAAGATTACGACCTAAAAGTTTCTGATAATAAAGCAAAATGGGCAGATGCCACAGCGAAGGCGAAAAATCAGGCAGAAAAAGACGAGGCTACTCGAGTTTACAGAGAGAAGGATTTGGCAATTAAGGAAAAAAACGCCAATACATCCGCTTTCCGGGCAAGTCAGTC
>JAMDDG010000258.1 GCA_023488865.1 Bacteroidota bacterium
ATTCAAAAGATGATGCATTACTTGTTTATCTCAACCAGCTTTTGAGCGAAGCAGAAGGGAATGAGCAATACCTGCTTTCAGCTTCAGAGGAGAAATTAGTTTCCGAAAGTATTGCCGATTATATGACAGGTAAAGTCGTTTCAAATGAAGATGTTACCTTAAGGAATGAAAAATGGTTACAAGAATAATCTGGACAAATCAGGCAGATTAATATGGGATTGTCGTCAAAATCCGGAGTCTTTGAAACTCAGAAGCAATGAACCCTTTGTATGAACAATTAATCGGTTACCTACAAACAGGAGCAATTATTCAGACTGGCTCGTTGCTCTTTACCAAAGGATCTGCCCCCCAGGTCCCGGGAGCCATGGCCATTTTCGAAAGAGAGAAGGTGTTAGGCGGTACCCTTGGCGGAGGATTGCTCGAAGCGGAGGCGCAAAAGGTCGCAGCTTTATCGGCTTCCACTGGTGAGAGTGCTTTACAATGGATTCATTTTCAGTCAGATTTAGAGGATCAGACAGGAGCGATCTGCGGAGGCAGTGCGCTGTTTTTGATCGATGCGAATCCCGAGGGTCATCTCGAGGTCTACAGGCAATTGATTGATTCATTGCATCGGCGAAAAAGCGGTGCGTTGTTCACTACGATCAAATTTTCAGGTAGTCCGGTTCCGACCCTTCAACGCATTTGGATCGAACGGCAGGATTATCTTCCCGAAACAATAACATCAATTCTCTTTTCTGAGGATTTAGATACAAAACAAATAATTGACAGCAGGACTCCCTGTTACATTGAAACGGAAGGAGAAAAGGAAGAAAAAACGATTCTCTTCATCGAACCCATCCATCCAATCTCACAGCTGATCATTGTCGGCGCCGGACATATAGGTCAGGCGCTTTGCCGGATCAGCAGCCTGGTGGATTTTGAAATAACGGTGGTAGACGACCGGCCTGAACTGGCAGTCCCCTCCAGATTTCCGGAAGCATCCGGAATTATTTGCCAGCCCTTGCAGAAGGCATTTGAAACTATTTCATTAACTTCGGATACTTATGTGGTGATAGCCACACAGGGCCACAGAACAGACATCCTGGCGCTGAGAGCCTGTATCGGTTCAGATGCAGCTTACATCGGGGTCATTGGCAGTAAACGCAAAACCACTTTGATGGGGCAAAAGTTCATTGCCGAAAAATGGGCAACCCCCGATGAGTGGAGGTTCGTTCATACCCCGGTAGGGATCGATATCCATTCCAGGACAGTCAATGAGATAGCTGTGAGCATTTTAGCAGAATTGATTAAGGAACGCCACGAGATAAAATTCAGCCGAAGCAAAAAGCAGGTGACGGCCATCGTTCTTGCTGCCGGTAAAAGTACCCGGATGGGTCAACAAAAACTGCTGATGCCGTTTGAAGGGAAAAGCATGGTTGCGGCAGTCGTGACCAAAATAGCCGGTTCTGCTGCATCCCGGATTATCGTGGTAACCGGAAGCGACAGAAATAAAATGGAAGGGGAGCTCAAAGCTTATCCGGTGTCTTTCGCGAATAATGAAAGATATGATGAGGGCATGCTCACTTCCGTTCAGGCAGGGGTTGCAGCTGCTGGTCCGGAAGCGGATGGTCATCTGATCCTTTTGGGTGATCAACCGATGGTCTCTGAAGCTGTAATTAACAGATTGATAGCTGTTTTTCAGAAAACAGGGAAGGGTCTGGTAGTCCCGGCTTTCAAGGGGAAACGTGGTCATCCGGTATTAATTGCTTCCAGGTATAAAGATGAAATCAGAAAAATAAATCCGGATACGGGACTTCGGGAGCTGTTTCTGAATCACCCGGATGATATCCTGGAAATTGAGTTTGAGTCAGAAGCGGTTTTGAAAGATATTGACACCCCCGAAGATTACCGGCGGGAAACCAATTAACCCTGTTATTTTGCGCTTTAGGACGTTCTTTGCGGAAAGTAGTAATGCTGAACAACAGATGATATACCATTTATACATAAACCAACTTTTAAAACGAAATCGATATGAAGGAAAAAATCAAATTTACCCTGAATGGCAAGGCCATTGAATTTGAGACAGATACCAATCAGATTTTGCTCAATGTACTGCGTTCTGAACTCGGGCTGACCGGCACTAAATTTGGTTGCGGAGAAGGTTTCTGCGGTGCCTGTACCATCTTAGTAGACGGTGTGGCGCAAAGATCCTGCGGGATGGCCGTCAAAGAGATCGAAGGAAAGAAAGTGGTAACCATCGAAGGGTTGGCCCAAGGGGGAAAGCTGCACCCTGTTCAGAAAGCATTTGTCGGGCATGAGGCCCAGCAGTGCGGATTTTGTACCTCGGGGCAGATCATGAATGCGGTAGGGCTTTTAAATGCTGATCCAAGACCCACCCGCGAAAAGATTATCGAAGGGATGAACGGAAATCTATGCCGGTGCGGCGCTTACAACCGGATTATTGCTGCAGTAGAAACGGCTTCAAAAGAAATGAACGGAGGAAACATATTATGAACGCAGAAGAGATCAACGAAATATATTTTGGGGATGTGGATTTACCCATCAATCCGGGACGCCGCGAATTTATCAAGAAACTCGGGGCGGGTCTGTTTATCATTTTTGCCATCAACCCATTCTCTTCGCTGGCCGAAGAAGAGGAAGAGGCCAACAAAAGGGCTGACTTCAATCTTTATCTCAGGATCCGAGAGGATGGCCGGGTAGAATGTTATACAGGGAAGATCGAGATGGGACAGGGTGTCACCACCTCGCTCGCCCAGGCTCTGGCAGAAGAACTGGATGTTGAGCTGAACAGCATCGATATGATCATGGGAGACACAGATTTGTGTCCCTACGATGCAGGTACCTGGGGTTCTTTGTCTACGCGTACTGTCGATCCTGTGCTTAGGGCAGCGGCCATAGAAGCACGTATGGAACTAATTAAAATGGCTTCCGTTGAGCTGAAAGTTCCTGAAGATCAACTAAAAACGGGGAATGGCTATGTTTTAAACAAAACTGATAATTCCGTTAAAATCAGTTATGGTTCACTCACCAAAGGCAAAAAAATTGTAAAAACCATCAGACGGGCCCTTGTTTTTAAAAAACCTGGAGAATTCACGCAGGTTGGGAAACAGGTTCATGCAACCAATGCGCTTTTGAAAGTAACTGGCAAGGCTAAATATTCCGGAGATATTCAACTTCCCGGAATGCTCTATGCTGCATTCAGCCGTCCGCCTGCGCACGGATGCAAGCTTTTGTCGGTCGACAAGGGTAAAGCCGAAGCGATGGAGGGGGTAAAGGTAATTGTGATTGATGATCTGATTGCCGCGTTGCATGCCCATCCTAACATGGCGGCCATTGCTGCCGCAGCTATCAAAGCCGAATGGAGCAAACCGGAAGTGCTGGCAACCGACAAAACCATCTTCAGTTACATCGTTTCACAGGGGAAAGAGACAAAGATCGTTGAAGAAAAAGGTAATCCGGATACGGGATTTGCCGATGCTGACTTTGTCCTTGAGGCCGAATACCATGACGGGTACAAAGCCCATGCCGCCATTGAGACGCATACTGCGACTGCCCATTTTGAAGGGGACCGGCTTATTATCTGGGCATCCACCCAGTCACCTTTTGGGACCAGAAAAGACCTTTCAGCCAGATTAAAAATGCCCCTCGAAAATATAGTGGTAAAGCAAATATTATTGGGCGGAGGATTCGGTGGCAAGGTTTATTCGGAACAGGCCATCGAAGCAGCTTTGCTTGCAAAAGAGTCAGGAGCACCGGTACAACTTGCCTGGACAAGGGAAGAAGAATTTATGTACGATCAGTTCCGTCCGGCCGCTGTGATGCAGATCAAGGCCGGAGTGAAAAAGAGCGGAAAAATAGTAGCCTGGAAATACAATATTTACTGTGCAGGAAGCCGTGGCGTCAATGATTTTTATGGTATTCCGAACCTTAGGACTGCCCTTTATGACAAAAAGGGGATGCATCCTTTCGGAACAGGTGCCTGGAGGGCTCCGGGAAACAATACCACTACCTTTGCGCGTGAATCACACATCGATGTGCTTGCCGATAAAATCGGGATGGATCCGCTGGCCTTCCGGCTAACAAATGTCTCAAACCCCAAAATAGAACGGACACTTCGTCTCGCAGCCAAAACGTTTAACTATACTTCCGCAAAGCCCGGAAAGAATCGGGGAGTTGGTATTGCATTAGGAACCGATGCCGGGACCTTTGTTGCAGTCATCGCGGAAGTTGAAGTGAATCCCTCAACTGGCGTTGTCAAAGTGCTCCGTGTAGTATGTGCACAGGACATGGGTCAGGTTATCAATCCTCATGGAGCCCGCGTACAGGCAGAGGGATGCATAACGATGGGTTTGGGTTATGCCTTGTATGAAGATGTTCCGTTCAACTGGGGAGAGGTGTTGGTCCGTAATTTTGATACTTATGAGATCACCAGATTCTCTACAACAGCTCCGGTGGAAGTGGTCTTCTACGATGACATGAGCGCGCCGCCGCAAGGAGGAGGCGAACCTGCGATTATCGGCGTGGGCGGGGCCATCGCCAATGCAGTTTTCCATGCTTCAGGAGCAAGGGTAACCCAGATGCCGGTAACCCCGGAACGTATTTTGGAAAAGATCAAATAGTCACTTCCGACATTGCCTCCGGTATCTCGATGTTTTGATAACCGGCATTGACCAACTCATCTTTGTAAAAAGTTTGAGCTTCATAATCGCCATGCACTAAGAAGATTTTCTTAATGGCAGATTTGTCCTGGCAACTAAGAAATGACATCATTTCACTGTAATCGCCGTGTCCGCTGAATGCCTCAATGCGGGCAATTTCGGCATTCACCTGGTATTTGTTTCCAAAAATAGAAACAATTTTTTCACCATTTACCAATCTTGCCCCCAAAGTACGTGGGGCACAATATCCCACTACCAAAATGGTGTTCTTGGGATTGGAAATGTTGTTGGCCAGATGGTGTTTAATCCGTCCGGCCTCCATCATACCTGATGCGGAGATAATTATACAGGGGTTTTTAATAAAATTGAGTTTTTTTGAATCATCGGTCGAAGTGATGTAATGCAGTGAATTGAACCCAAACGGATCA